>JAAYSG010000013.1 GCA_012518435.1 Bacillota bacterium | reverse complement strand
TGGAGATGGTAATGCCCGGGGATAACGTAACCATGGAAATACACCTCATTACCCCCATCGCCATTGAAGAGGGCCTGCGCTTTGCCATCAGGGAAGGTGGCCGTACCGTGGGGGCCGGGGTGGTCTCGGAAATTATTGAGTAGGGTGTTGCCTTGGGAAGGGGTAGGCAGTATTACCCTCTCCGGTGGTATTGCTTCCCCTTTCCTTTCTTGTATATTGTCCGTTTACCGGCGATGATGTGAGAGGTTGCTGACCGGAGGGTCGGGTAATTTTCACTGAGAAGGTCCGTTATAACCGGGCGCAAAGGAGGTTCAAAATGTCACAGGAAAAAATTCGCATCAGGTTGAAGGCCTATGACCATAGTATCTTGGATCAGTCAGCAGAGAAAATTGTTGATACAGCAAAGAGGACAGGGGCACGGGTTTCTGGCCCCATCCCCCTGCCGACCCATAAGAGTATTTACACTGTTTTGCGAGCCCCCCATAGGTATAAGGATGCGCGGGAACAGTTTGAAATGAGGGTACACAAACGCCTTATTGATATATTGGATCCTACCCCTAAGACGGTGGAATCCCTGATGCATATGGATTTGCCCGCTGGGGTAAACGTGGAAATTAAGCTTTAGGGACTGGCATATCTAGGCAAGCCCCCATTGCGGTTGTTAGGAGGTGGCAAGGGATGTCGAAAGGTATTTTGGGAAGAAAATTGGGCATGACCCAAATCTTTGCCGAAGATGGGACCATGGTTCCTGTCACGGTCTTGGAGGCGGGGCCTTGCACCGTTGTGCAAAGGAAAACTGTGGAAACTGATGGCTATAATTCTATTCAGGTGGGTTTTGGTGAAGCACCCCGAAGAAAGGTCAATAAACCACGGCAGGGCCATTTTAGCCGGGCTGGTGTGGAAGCAAAGTTGCACCTTTGTGAATTCAGGACTAATAATCCCCAGGAGTATGAACTTGGCCAGGAAATTAAGGCTGATATTTTTGCTCCCGGTGACAAGGTTAATGTCAGTGGTATTTCACGGGGGAAAGGTTTCGCTGGCTCCATAAAAAGGTGGGGTTTTAGGCGTGGACCCATGACCCATGGTTCAAGATATCGCCGTGGTACAGGCTCCTTGATGACCTCGGCCATGACCAAGGTTTTCCCCGGGCGAAAAATGCCGGGGCGGATGGGTGGGAGACGAATTACCACCAAAAATTTGGAGGTAGTCCAAGTGGATGCGGAAAAAAATTTACTTTTGGTCAAGGGGTCTGTACCTGGAGTTAAGGGGGCCCTCATAACCATTAAAAGTGCGACCAATTGATTTTGGGCCCTAACTTGTCTAATGAGAGGGGAAAGGAGGATGGGTCATGCCAAAGGCAGCATTATATAATATTGAGGGGCAGCAGGTTGGTGAAGTAGAATTACCTGCCAGTGTTTTTGCCGTTGAGATAAACCAAGGGGCAATTAAGCAGGTTGTGAATATGCAGTTGGCCAATAGAAGGCGTGGTACGGCCAGCACCAAGGGTCGGGGTGAGGTCCGGGGCGGCGGAAGAAAACCGTGGCGGCAGAAGGGTACTGGGCGAGCCCGCCACGGCTCCATTAGGTCACCCATATGGCGTGGTGGAGCCATTACCTTTGGACCTAAACCCAGGGATTACACCATTAGGGTTCCTAAAAAGGTTAGGCGTTTGGCCCTTAGGTCAGCCCTAACTGCCAAGGTCGCTGCGGGAAAGTTGCTAGTGGTGG
>JAAYSG010000077.1 GCA_012518435.1 Bacillota bacterium | reverse complement strand
TATGGGGCGCGGGGCGGCACAGGGGCCGCCCCCTACGAATTGTGGGGCCATTGTAAAAACGTAGGGGATGGCCCCCGTGCCATCCCGGGTTCCCGGCCCCCGTCTCATTACTAGTGCGCCAACAAGGCCTCATCATAAGAAAAGTCACTACCCTGGGCCTCCCGGAACATCTCTAACAATTTGCTCACCGATAGCCGGGATTTTTGCAGGCCCCTAATATCCAAAATCACCTTCCCCTCCTGCAGCATTATCAACCTATTACCCATCTTAATGGCATTCTCCATATTGTGGGTAACCATTAGGGTGGTAATTCCATTATCAGCAATAATCCTCTCAGTCAAATCATTTATTTGCACCGCTGTATTGGGATCCAGGGCGGCGGAGTGTTCATCCAACAACAGGAGTTGGGGCTTGGTTAAAGTGGCCATGAGCAAGGTCAAAGCCTGCCTTTGCCCCCCGGAAAGATACTTAACCTTAGTATTTAACCTGCCCTCTAATCCCAACTGTAAGGCAGCCAAGGCCCCCCGAAAATGCTCCCGCAGCCTAGGATTCAATCCCCAGCCAAGGGAGGTATTGTGGGCCCGGTTAAAGGCCAAGGACAGATTCTCCTCTATAGTCATATTGGGCGATGTCCCCAGGAGGGGATCCTGAAAAACCCGGCCCATAAAGCAGGCCCGCCTGTGTTCCGATAAGCCGGTAACATCCCGGCCATTTAAGATAATTCTCCCCCCATCCGGCGCCAGGACCCCGGCTATAATATTCAACAGGGTAGATTTCCCCGCCCCATTGCTGCCAATAATGGTAACAAATTCCCCCCTGAAAACAGAAAGATTAAAATGGGAAAACATGTGCTTCTCGTTAACCGTATTGGCATTAAAAACCTTACAGATATTTTTTAACTTCAGCATCTAGCAACCACCACCTAACCTATAATCACCATAACCACCCATCCTCCCGGCCCCTTCTAGGTGCGCGCCGCCACGCCAATTAGAGCCCGCTTAATATTGGGAGCCGAAAGGGCAATAACCACCAAAAGGGCCGTCATCAACTTCAAGTCTGAGGCAGCAAAACCATAACTTAGTGCTAAAGATATGCACAAGCGGTAGACAATAGACCCCAGAGCCACACCCACCAGGGCAAAACCAATCCCCCTTTTGCCCACCAGCACTTGGCCAATAATTACCGCGGCCAAGCCGGCCACCACAGTCCCAATGCCCATGCCCACATCGGCAAAACCCATGTACTGCCCCGCCAAGGCCCCGGATAGGCTGACCAGGGCGTTGGAGATAACCAAGCCCAAGAGCTTCATGTTATCGGTATTAACCCCCAGACTGCGGACCATCTGGGGATTATCCCCAGAGGCCCGCAGGGCAAAGCCCAGCTGGGTTCGTAAAAAACAGTAGAGAAAAAGCAGGACAAAAAGCAGGATTAACCCCAACAAAAGAAAGGACACAGCCCTGGAACCGCCAAAGGTTTCAGCCGCCAGACCAAAAACCGTGGGCTCTTGCAAAAGGGGGATATTGGACCGACCCATAATCCGCAGATTAATGGAATAGAGGGAAGACATGGTCAATATTCCCGCCAAAAGCCCCGTTATCTTCAGCTTGGTGTGCAAAAATCCTGTCATAGCACCGGCCAGAGCCCCAGCCGCCGTGGCCGCCAACACAGAAATAACGGGATTTACCCCGGCCACAATTAGGCGGGCACTTACCGCCGCCCCCAAGGGCAAACTGCCATCAACGGTTAAATCGGCATAGTTTAAGATACGAAAGGTAATATACACACCCAGGGCCGTTATCCCATACAAGATACCCTGTTCCATAGATGCCAATGCAAAGGCAAAGCTCACAGCAAATCACCTCTTTTTCTTCCCCTGGCCCCAAAACTAGTCGATAATCTCATCAGCCGCCGCCAACAGATCTGCCGGCACAGTTAGGCCCAGTTGGGCCGCCGTCCTTTTATTAATAACCAACTGCAAATCCCGCGAGCCTTGGATGGGAATTTCCCCCGGATCCTGCCCCTTAAAAATGGCATCAGCCACCCCGGCCGTCTGTTTCCCCAAAAGGTAGTAATCAACACCAAAGGTGGCCAGGCCCCCTTGTTCCACATGGGCGCTTTCCGAACCAAAGACAGGGATCTTGGCCCCATGGGCCTCCTTTATAACGGCACTAATGGCCGAGGCCACCGCATTATCGGTGGGCACATAAATTGCGTCCACCTTCCCCACCAAGGAGGCAGCAGCCTGGCTCACCTCACTGCTGTTGGTCACCGTGGCTTCCAAAAGTTCCAGGGCAAAATCGCCAACCACTTCCCGGGCCATCTCCACCTGCACCAGGGAATTATCCTCACCGGCATCATAAATTATTCCCAAGCTGGCGGCCTCCGGTAAAAAATCCTTTACCAGGGCAATCTGCTCCCGCACCGGGTTCATATCACTGGTACCGGTGATATTCCCCCCCGGCCTCTCCATTGATTCCGCCAAGCCCGCAGCCACCGGATCGGTGATGGCGGTAATTACTATGGGTATATCCTTCACCACATTGGCCGCCGCCTGGGCGTTGGGGGTGGCAATGGCCACTAGCAAATCCACCCCATCTTGGACAAACTTTGCCGCAATGGTGCGGCAGGTATCACTATCGCCCTGGGCACTTTTGAGGATAAATTCCACCTCAGGGCCCTCCTCATAGCCCAGCTCCAACAAACCGTCAATAAAACCATCCCGAGCCGCATCCAAGGCCGGGTGCTCCATAAACTGCGATATACCAACCTTCAGGGGCTTCCCCACAGATTCACCCTCCAAACCAACATCCGCTTCCCCGCCCCCATCCGCCGGCCCACAGCCGGTAAAAACTAGACTAACTGCCAACACCATCCCCACAAAACCAACAAAAACCTTACGCATTATCTTTCCCTCCTTTTTTTTTGCAGCGGAATAATTTGCTGC
>JAAYSG010000076.1 GCA_012518435.1 Bacillota bacterium | reverse complement strand
TTTTTATACCAAGGGGCAAGAATACTTGTTCGACCTTGCGATAAAAAATGATGTTTCAAGAATGGTGTTCAAGGCAAAATTTAGACGAAACCCATGCCACTGCGTCACAGGAAATTCATTCAACTAAATGGTTAGAATATTTTGCTTTTGATGGTAATCCTGGAACAAAACGAACTCCGTGGAAAGGCGGGCCCTGAGGCCCTTTTCCCCGGGGTTTTCTTTTTTACCATGGGGGGATTAGCCCTGGCATTTCATCACGGGAAATTACATACCTTTTATTAAAGATGTATCAAGGGGGGGAGGGTATGGGAAGGAGGGGGAGGGGGCTTTTTTTGTTGTTTTTCCTGGGGTTAATTTTGCTACTGCTTATATGGTTTGGAAAGTATAAGGGGGTCCCCACCGGGCCGGAGGAGATGGAAGATGGCATAATTTCTTTGGAGGATAAAAATAGTGCTTTATATAGGGAAATTAAGTGGCGCAGTGGGGAATACGAAATTGGGCCCATTGATGCCAGGGTTGATGCGGTGTGGAAGGCAATTCCTGGTTACAATGGCCGGGCAGTTGATGTCGATGCCAGTTATGGGAAGATGCGTTTGGGGGGAAAATTTGACAAGAAGAAGCTTGTTTTTAAGGAAGTGGTCCCCCAGGTCCACTTGGATGATTTGCCCCCCCAGCCAATTTATAGGGGTAATCCGGAAAAGCCTATGGTATCCTTTTTAATAAATGTGGCCTGGGGCAATGAGTATATCCCGGAGATTCTTGCCACCTTGGCCACCCACCAGGTTGAATCTACTTTTTTCTTTGCTGGCGACTGGACTGAGGATAACCCTGAGTTGGCTAAGATGATTTATGAGGCGGGCCATGAGATTGGTAATCATGCCTACAGCCACCCCGATTTGGAGTTCTGCTCTAAGGGGAAAACATTGGAAGAAATTCAGAGGACAAATTTAGTTATAGAGGAAACCCTTGGTGTTGTACCAGTTTGGTTTGCCCCACCCAGTGGCAGTTTTAGTGAGGTTACCATAGAAACTGCCCATGAACTGGGCCTAAAAACCATCCTCTGGACGGTGGATACCGTTGATTGGCAGAAACCAGCGACAGACGAGATGGTTAGGCGGGTTGTTTCTGAGGTGGAAAATGGTGCAATGATTTTGATGCATCCCACCCAACCCACCGCCCAGGGCCTGGCTACCATGATAAGGGATATAAGGGGGAGGGGGTATCAACTGGGGACGGTAAGCGCTTTAATGGCCGAAGAGAGGGTTGATCTGTGAGTGGAATTTATGTCCCCCGGGCCTAGCCGGCGGGGTAGGATAACCCCGGAGTAAGTTTCCCAAACACCTGCACCAGATCCTGAACCCTTAGCCGGTTTTTTTTGCCGCCCTGGGCATCGATTATTATTTTACCTTTATCCAGCATCAGGAGGCGGTTGCCGTACTTCACCGCGTAGCGAAGGTTGTGGGTGACCATGAGGGCTGTTACCCCTTGTTTTTTAATGATTTCATCTGTCAGTTCCATTATTGTTTCACTGGTTTTGGGGTCCAGGGCAGCTGTGTGCTCATCCAAAATTAAAAGTTCGATGGGTGTCAAGGTGCAGATCAATAGGGCCAGGGCCTGTCTTTGTCCACTTGATAGGGAACCCACCGGTGCATGGAATTTATCCTCAAGGCCAAGGCCCAGCTGCTCCAGCCTAGTTTGGTAAAAATCCAACTTATTTTTCCTAATTCCCCTTTGCAGGCCAAAACTGTGCCCCTTGGCCCCGGCCAGGGCCATATTTTCCAGAATGGTCATGGAGGGGCTGGTGCCCAAGGCGGGATCTTGGAAAACCCGCCCCATGAAACGGGATCGTTCATGCTCCTTTAGACCCGTAATATCCTTCCCGGCAAAAAGAACTGAACCTCTGCTTGGTACAATTTTGCCTGCAATTAGATTGAGGAGGGTGGTTTTCCCGGAGCCGTTGCTCCCAACCAGGGAAATAAACTGCCCCCTCTTTATATTTAGGTTGAAATTGGCAAAGACCGGTGTTTCGTTATTGGTGTTGCGCTCAAAAACCACCTCAATATTTTTTAATTGTAGCAGGTTCATAACCTTTGCCTCCTCCTTCCTTCCTTCCCAGGACATCATTTCCCACCAGGGCCCCTGTAAAGAGGATGGCCATGATTAATTTTAGGTAATTGGGATGGAAGCCAAGGTTTATGGCCATTGATAAGGCGGCCTTGTACAGGATTGATCCCAGTAGAACCATGGTGGTGTGTTTACCCACGGGCAGGTTCTTGCCAATGGTGAGGCCAATAATAACCGAAGCCAAACCCATGACAATTATCCCTGTGCCCATATTAACATCGAAAAATTTCTGCTGTTGGCAGAGGACAGCCCCGGCGAGGGCGACAAAACCATTGCTGATGGTAAGACCTAAAATTTTGCCCTGGCCCGGGTCTTTGGCCAGGGAGGTGGCCAGCTGGGGGTTATCACCCACCGCCCTAAGGAGCAAGCCTGATCTGGTTGTTAGGTACCAGTCCAAGAGGAACTTCATAAAAAGGGCTAGAAGGAAGGAGAGAATCAGGGTCCGCCAGGGGGCAAGGACCCTCGGTAGAAGAAGGATTGGACCACTGGTGAAAATGGTCCGGCTTCCATAGGTCGATAAAAGGGAAGTCTTGGCGATGGTTAGGTTGACTGACCAAAGGGCGGTCATGGTAAGAATTCCGGCCAAAAGATCTTTTATTCCGAGTTTTACATGCAGCAGGCCCGTGATGAACCCTGCCAAAGCGCCGGCAAAAAAGGAGAGGAGGCAGGCCAAATAAGGATTGACCTGCTTTAGGGTTAAAACTGCAGTTATGGCGGCACCCAGGGGGAAGGTGCCATCCACTGCAAGGTCGGGGAAATTTAGAACCTGATAGCTGATATAGACTCCCAAGGCCATAATACCGTAAATAAAACCCTGTTCAAGGATTCCTTTCCCTATTTCCAAGATAATTTTCATGAATAGTGCTCCCTTTCCCATTAATTACCCGTTAAGTATTCTATGGTTTTTGTATATTCGGCGGGCAACTCCATCTGGAGGGCGGCCATGACATCGGCATTGGCCACTGGCTTACTCTCACTAATTAGCCTCACCGGCATTTCATCTACCTTTTCTCCATTTAAGATCTGGGCCGCCATCTGGGCAGTTATTCGCCCCAATTCAAAGTAATCAATACTCTCCGAAGCGATACAGCCCTTCCTAACCTGTTCCTCTTCAGAACCAAATACTGGTATCCCTTTTTCATTAGCCTTTTCAAGAAGGGTATCCAGATTGTTAACCACATTATTGTCAGTAAAGTTGTTCACACAATCAACCTGTGTCAATAGGGAATCGACTGCCAGGGGAATATCCGAGGGACCGTTGACCCCAAGGGCAATGATCTCAAAACCGTAATTGGGTGCCAGTTTTGTAAAGGTTTCCAGATGACTTTGGGAATTGACCTCATTTGTGGTGTAAAGGATACCAATTTTTTTGGCCTCCGGGAGAAAAGCCCGGATCATTTGCATTTGTTTTTCCAAGGGGAGAATGTCCGCCGTGCCACTGGCCCCCCGGGCGGGCATCTCGAGACTTTCCACCAATTTTGCGAAAATCGGGTCGGATACTGCCGAAAAAAGAAGGGGAATATCTGTCCCTTCAACGGCACTGTGGGCGGCCATGGCAGAAGGGGTGGCGATGGCGGTGATTAGATCATAGTTTTTGGCCACATAGTTTTGGGCGATGAGGGCAGCATTTTCCCCCTTGCCATCGGCGTTACTTATATCAAGAATGATATTTTTCCCATCTAAAAAACCTTCCTCCTCCAAACCTTGGAGAAAACCTTCCCGAATATTGTCCAAGGAAGGGTGGGGGGCATACTGGGTAAGACCAAGCCGAAAGACCTTGTCCTTTGTTATTTGCGAATCCTGAGTCGGGCTGCAACTGGCCAGGATCAAGGCAAGGATAAGGGCCAGGGGAAGGACCATATTGAGACCGATATTTTTTTCTACGCTCTTTTTAACCCTTTTCATATTTTTAAACCTCCAGTGGTTAAAGTTTAATTATTTTGTCCTTGGGATTTCCTGTTCCGTTGTGCCGCCATCGGAAGTCTAAAATGGTCATTGCCTTATCCTCCTCTGATTTTATAAAAAAACCCGCCCCCAAAGGGGCAGGTTTTGGCCTGCGGTGCCACCCTAATTAATAACACCCATCCTCATTGTTCACATACTAACATATGTGCTCACCTGATAACGGGCAGAGTCCCCGTCAGCGCCTAGATTATTTTAATTAGCCATTAAAATAACTTCGGGCTGCCCTCGTAAGTCCATTCGCTACAACTTATTTATCGCACTCCCACCGGCGGCGACTCTCTGCAAAATAAGGCTTCTAGCTACTTCTCTTACTCAACGGTTTAAGGACAAGATTCATTTGACTTTAATATTATCCCCCTATCATCTTCTTGTCAATAGTTCTTTTGGTTCTGTGGGTAGAACGACCAGAGTTTCGTTCACAGAAGTTTAATCAGTTAAAAAAGGTGTTGCAAAGGGTGGGTATCCCTAAGGTATTATGGTCTTGGCAAGGAAAGAAATGGGGATAGGGGGCCTTTTATATGCCTAAATATCCTTCGCTGGCAATGGCTGCGGCCAGTGCCAATTGGCAACATTTTTTTTGCCTTGTCAAAGGGGGCCAATTTGTTATAATATAGCGGAAGGACTTAGCCCGAACTCGGGCAAGTATTGTGGCCATATTAAATCCCCCCGGCATGCCTGGGTGCGGCTAGTTGCCCAGGGGCGAGGGGTTAATTTATTATATTGGGGTCTTTATGAAGGGGGAATATTCCATTGGAAGAAAATAAGCTGGGGGTAATGCCTATTGGAAAGCTATTGGTAAATATGTCATTACCCATTATGATATCAATGTTGGTACAAGCCCTTTATAATATTGTGGACAGCATATTTGTGGCCCAAATTAGTGAAAATGCCTTGACGGCGGTCTCCTTGGCTTTCCCCGTGCAAAACCTGATGATTTCCATCGCTGTGGGTACTGGGGCGGGAACCAATGCTCTTCTTTCCCGGTCCCTGGGGGAAGGCAATTTCCGCAAGGCCAATGATGTGGCTACCAATAGCATTTTTTTGGGCCTCCTTAGTTTTGTTACCTTTCTTTTGCTGGGCCTTATGTTTTCCCGCTATTACTATGTTACCCAAACTACAGACATGGAGATTATTGGTTATGGGGTTTCCTATTTAAGCATTGTCTGTATAGGGTCCATTGGCAAGTTTATGCAAATTGTCTTTGAACGCCTACTGCAGGCCACGGGAAAGACCTTTTACACCATGATTACCCAGGGAACCGGAGCCATAATTAATATTATTCTGGACCCAATCTTAATTTTTGGCCTCCTGGGAATGCCCAAGATGGGGGTAGCAGGGGCGGCAATTGCCACGGTTATTGGCCAGGTGGTGGCTGCCATCATGGCTGTTATTTTCAACATAAAGGTAAACAAGGATCTAAATTTAAATGTCCGGGGGTTTCGGCCCCAGGGGGATATTATTGGGGAAATATATAAGGTGGGTGTTCCATCCATCGCCATGCGGTCTATCACCTCGGTTACAACCTATGGCATTAATAATATTCTTATCAACTTTTCCACTACAGCCACGGCAGTATTTGGCGTGTATTACAAACTCCAGAGCTTTGTCCTCATGCCTATATTTGGCTTAAACAATGGCATGGTCCCCATTATTGCTTATAATTATGGCGCCAGGAGTGGGGAGAGGGTAACCCAGACCATTAGGTTAAGTATTATCTATGCTGTAGGTATTATGCTTGTGGGGATAGTACTCATGCAAGTATTCCCGGGGGAGGCACTGGCCCTTTTTAATGCCTCGGAGGACATGCTGGGTATTGGAATTCCCGCCCTGCGTATCATTAGTCTTAACTTTGTTTTTGCTGGTTTTTGTATAGTGGCCAGCTCTGTGTACCAGGCCTTTGGCAACGGCTTGTTGAGTTTACTCACTGCCGTTTCCCGGCAACTATTAGTATTGTTGCCCGTGGCCTACGTGTTATCATTATTTGGGGATATAACCCTTATTTGGTGGTCATTTCCCATCGCTGAAATTGTTTCTGTGGCCTTAAATATTGTTTTTTTGCAAAGAATTTATAGAGAAAAGCTCTTATTGATGGATGGTTTGCCCTAATGGGAAAACACACCGGAGGATGTGACCCCCCGGGGTGTTTTGTAAAATGGGCCTTTCCCCCCCAGTGGCCCTTGGGGTGTTATACATTGCTGGCTTGGGCCAACTTTTTTTCCACATCCCGCCAATTAATTAGATTCCACCAGGCCTCTATCCAGGCGGGCCTCCTATTTTGGTATTTAAGGTAATAGGCATGCTCCCAAACGTCACAAACCAGTAATGGGGTTACACCCCAGATGGACAAGTCCTGGTGTTTTTCCGCCGTCATTATTTCCAGCTGGGAGGAATGCGGGTTAAAGGCCAGAATACCCCAACCGGATCCTTCCACGGCAGCCGTGGCGGCACTGAAATGTTTTTTAAAGGCTGTGAAGCTGCCGAAATCCTTAGCAATTTGTTGGGCCAGGGCCCCTTGGGGTTCGCCCCCGCCTTGGGGGGTCATATTTTCCCAAAACAAACAGTGTAGTACGTGCCCAGCGCCATGAAAGGCCAATTCCCTCTCCCAATGTTTGATTAATGCATAATCATCTGTTTCCCGGGCCCTTGCAAGTTTGGCCACCGCCTTATTGAGCCCATCCACATATCCCTTGTGGTGTGCACCGTGATGGAGACGCAAAGTCTGTTCGTCATAGTGGGGTTCAAGGGCATCATAGGCATAGGGCAGTTCTGGGAGCTGGTAGATCATAAAGCAACACTCCTTTGCTTTTTTTGGCAAGGCTTTCCTTTTTCTTGCTGTCATTATACCACACCCACTATTTGCAATGGCAAGAAGTTAATGGAAATTATTCCCCCCAATAAAGGTTGGGAAAAAATAATAATACCGCCTTATTTGGGGTATGATATCTGCTTTTCTATGCTATAATCTATCTACGGATTAAGGCCGAGGATAATCCCTTTCTAGTGGCCATTTTTCCTTCAGCTCCTAAAGGGTGGCCCGCACCTCTGGCGCTGGAGAAGTCAAGTGGGGGCTCCTAGATCGGGTGGTCGGCCAATAAATAGGAAAAGAAAAGGAGAGGATAAGATGGAAACCTATGTGTGTACTGTGTGTGGCTATGTTTACGACCCTGAGGTTGGGGATCCGGATAATGGTGTGGAACCTGGGACAAGTTTTGCCGATATTCCCGCCGATTGGGTTTGTCCCCTATGCGGAGTGGGGAAGGATCTTTTTACGGAGGAGTAGGGGCTAATTCTTGGGTTCTCTTTAGTAAATGATAGCCTAAACAGTGCCGGTGGTTGCCCAGGTGGGGTGGGGCACTTGACCCCGCCCCGTATTTAGCGGTGCTTTAAAAAATTAATTGCCTGGCTGTGGTCCTTGAAGGGGCCTTTTATTTTGCCCCGGTCAAGCCCCCAACACTGGGCTGTGGGGACATAATGCCCCAAGCATTCTATAAAAGCGGGGTGACAGGTGAGGACGAAGACCTGGTGGGTTTCCACCAGGCCGGCAATGAGCCGGGCCACCTGCCTGCTGTGGTTGGGGTCAAAATTAACCAGGGAGTCATCGAAGATTACCGGGAGTGGTTTCATAGCCATTATTCGGCTCAACCTTACAGAAAGGAAGAGCTGTTCCTTTGTGGCTCTGCTCAGCTGGTGGGTGGGCTGGGGTTCTATCCTGTCCGCCGGCTTGACGGCAAAATTGGGGACCAAATTCCCAGGGGAAGGTGTGGGGGGCAGATCTATTTTTTTATAGTCGCCGGCGGTCATGGCGGCAAACAATTTACTTGCCCTCTGTAGCACAGAACCCTTGGTTTCTTTGGTAAAAACCCTATGGACCTCCTTGATAAGGAATTCTGCCAGCCGCTGGGTGGCATACTCTTCTGCCAGGGCTTCCAGGCTGTTCTGGGCACCAATTATTTTTTCTTGGGCATCCTGTAGCCTTTTGGCGGAGGACAAATCCTCAATTTCCTTTTTCAGAACGGCAACCCGCTGTGCCGCTGCCATCCTTTGCTCCTCCAACTCTTTTATTTTGTCTGTCCTTTTCTTGTACTCCATCTCAACCTTGCCCTTGGATGAGTAGGTGTTAAAGTATTGGGCATAGGCTGCTAGCACATTTAGTTGGGGTTCTTTTTTGCCTAGAATTTCCCTGCGCCGGCCAATATTTAAGGATGTTTCCAAGTTTAGGCGGAGGGCTGCCCGGCTTTCGTCTTCTTTTTTTAGCTCCCTGTGGCGTTGCCCCCGACCAATAAAGGCATCCAGCCTCTGGGCCAATTCCTCGGGGGAAAGGCCCGGAGGGATCTCCCGGGGGGGATTTTCCCTTTTTAGTAATCCTCTAATCTTTTTTTCTATATTTTCCTTCTCCGCCCTTAATCTCTCCAGTTTTTGGGCCTGGGAAAGGTGAGTGATGGCTTCCTCTACTTGGAGGAAAATTTCGCTAGCGGCCCAAAGGTCCCCATCCACCTTGGGGACCCGGAAACCAAGGGATTTTAGGGTTAGGGCTATGGTGGCAAAAAGATCCCCCAGCTCCCTTTTTAGTTCCTTGAGCCTTTCTTTCTCTACCAAATAGGGCTTGTACCGCTCTTTGAGGTTTACAACTTCCCGGTAAAAGTCCCTGAGCTGGGAATAGGGGATTTCAGTGGGCAGGCATAGTTGGGTAACGATTTCAGCCAATCTACATTGGCAGGTCTTGAGGGTCTCTTGGTGGAATTTCTCTTCCCCCCCCAGGGAGAGGAGCTGCTCCTTTAGACCTTTAATATCATTTTCCCACAGGCTAACTTGGTTTTTATATTCCTGCT
Source organism: Bacillota bacterium (assembly GCA_012518435.1). Classification (GTDB taxonomy): domain Bacteria; phylum Bacillota; class DTU030; order DTU030; family DTU030; genus JAAYTH01. Next base: position 23,573 of record JAAYSG010000076.1, on the reverse strand, counting down.
CCCTGAGGCGCAGTGCTTGGGCCTGGATATAGATTATGGGACCTAAAACAAAGGCCAAGGCCACCGCCGAAAGGGGATTGAAGAAGGTTGCAAGCAAGACTGCGGCCAAGGACAGGGCTGCTAGAAGGACCAGTTTGTTTTTTCGCCCCGGCTTATTACCTGCTAGAAATTGTGTTTTTTCCCTGTGCTTGTGCTCTAAATGCTCCTGAATCTGTAATTTACGCAGGGTTAGGTGTTCCAAGCCTTCTTGGGCTTTCTTCTTTTTTTCTAGGGTTTGCCGCAGGCTTTCTCCCTCTAGGCCGTAGGTGGCAATTTTATCCAGGTTGGATAGTTCGCCACCCCAGGGGCTATAGAGCCGGGCCAGTTTATCCTGCAAATCCCTTTCTTCCTCCCGGTGGCGGCGCATTCTTTCTTCATAGCTGGCCAGCCTTTCTTGCCAACCGGAAATATTTTTTTCATAGCTGTGCAAGACATCCTTATTCTGGAGGAGGAGGTCTGCTTTGTCCGCCCCTGTTAGTAGGGTGAAATCCCGCTGGGCCTCCCCATACTCTTGCAGACAATGGGAATATTTTTCCCGCAGTTCAATCCCTTGGGCCAGGCCATCCGGCGGATATACTTTTAGTAGATCCCCTTCCTGTTCTAATTTGCTCTCCAGCAGGAGCATCTCTTCGTATTGCTCATAGTGATCCCGAACAAGCTCCAAAATTTCCCGTTCCGACCTTGCCCCACTAAGATCTTCCCCAAGGCGGGGGATTATTTCTTCTTCTAATTTTGCCAGTTCCCCCAACTTGGCATAATAAGTTTCCAGCTCCTTGTTGGCCTCATTTCTGGCGGCAATTCCTGCTTGGATAATTTCGTGGTAGGGTCTGAAGTCATAGACATTTTTGGCCCCGTTGGTTCCGCCAATATCCTTGGCCCTTTTGCCAAATTCCCGGGCCAGTTTTGCCAGGCGCAAAGCATCTCCCCAGCCTCCTCCCAGCAAAACCACCTGGAGACGCTCTTCTTCACCGCTATCTAGGCCTGCCGGCACATGTCTTAATTCATCCAGGCTAATGGTAAAAATCTGCCTGTATGTGAAGGAATCAAGGTTGTGGAAGATATCTTCCAGCCCAAGTTGGCCAGCGGTGCCCAGGGGCGCGAGTTTGGGTTTGCTGTTACCCAAGATATGGATGTTATAGCGGCTTTTATCCGCCAGCTCTAGGTCGGCATTGTAATCGTGTTGGCCCACCAGGGGTGGGGGGATAAAATCCCTTTTGGGGAGGCCATAACCCAAGTAGCGAAGGGCCATCATCAGGGTTGTTTTCCCGGCTCGGTTGGGGCCAGCAATTATAACCAGCCCGGGATGAATATCTTCCATGATTTGATTGCGGAGGATGCCAAAATTGTTGAGGCAGAGGCGGTTTATCTTCACTGCTTTTCACGCTCCTGGATAATTCTTTCCAAAACCATATTAAAGGCATCTTCCAACAGAGTATTTAACCTTTCCTCCGTTACCGGGAAGGTATCATCCCGCAGGTCCTCGGGATCCCGGGGCCTATAAAAGATATTACCCATGGCAGAGATTGCCTTCTTCTTGAGTTCCGGGTCCTTTTGACAGGCTAACTTAACTTCCTGCAGGGTTTGAATTGTTTTATCCTGCTTTAGTAAAAGATCCAGGTTGGGTATGGGGGAGGCGGTGTGCAATTTTACCCCTTCAGTCCACAGGTAGGGTCTTAGTCCGGTTAGGTGTTGGTTGAGAATTTCTGCTAGTTCAGCGGCAATTTCACCTTCATTTCCCCTGATAAGGCTAGCGTGGATGTCATTTCTACCCCCAATTTCCCATCGCACCACATAGCCCTCGGGCTCATAATCCCAAGGCCCAGCGGGACAGTGGAGGGGCATTTCAGGGCGGGAAGCAATAATTTCTTGTCCGGCCAATAAAAGCATATCAATAAGGTCATCCATATTATGAAGGGGCTGGTCCGGTTTCAGGAGGAGGCTGGGGGTCAACCAGATGATGGGGGAGGTGGGCACAAACCTTACCTCCGCTGCACCGGAAGCGGTAAGATCCACCAAAAGGCAGCCTTTAACGCCGCTTTCTCCCACATCCCTTCCCTGGGGGATGCCGCAATAGGCAATGACGGGATGGCTGTCATTTATGATTGTGGGGGAGTGGATATGCCCCAGGGCCCAGTAATCTATGGCGGTTAGTTCCTTTAGTTCCTCTGGGGAACAGGGTACATAGGTATTGGCTCCAGGATTTAACCCAGTGTGCAGGAGGGCAATGTTCAAAAGGTCATCAGCCGGGGGTTGATAGTTGAGGTGGATCCTCCGGGTCTCGGAAGGGGTGGCATAGGATTGCCCAATGAGCCTGGCCCGGGCCCGGCCGGAACCGTCCCTGACTAGGTGCATTTCCAGCTCCTTTGCCCCCAAAATCTTAACATTGGCAGGCAGCCGGAAATAATCGGCACCTTTACCAATGGGGTCGTGATTGCCGTAAATAATAAAGACAGGGATATTTTCTCCTTCTAGGCGTTTCATTTCTTGGGCAAAAAGGCGGTTATCCTTTACAGAACGGGCTTCATTATCATAGATATCGCCAGCCATGACGACAAAATCCACATCCTCCTCCAGGGCACAATCCACCATCCTTATAAGGGCCTTCTGGGTAGAGGCCAAGATGGATTGTCGCAATTCCTCCGAAATCTTCCCCACCGCCTTTAGGGGGCTACCCAAGTGGAGATCCCCCGTATGGATAAAGCGGATACCAGACAAAAAAATCCCTCCCCCAAATAAATTACCGGTTTATGGAATTAGATTCTTCCCCGGGGGGTAATTTTCCTCCCTGGTAATTTTCTCCCTACCGGCAGGAAAGGGGGAAAGTAGGGGAGAATATTGTTGATAGAAGTAAATTTTCCATTTCCTGTTCTTTTTTGCGGATAAACTTAAAAAGGGGGACTTGCCTTGTTACAGCCGAAAAGGGAGTACACGGATCTAATGCATTCGGAACGGGTGCTGTTGGGGCCCGGGCCCAGTGGAGTTGACCCCCGGGTTCTGCGGGTTATGGCCGCACCCCTTTTGGGGCACCTGGATCCGGAATTTCTCCGGCTCATGGATGAGACGGGGGAATTGTTAAGGTATGTTTTCCAGACGGAAAATGATTTAACCCTACCCATGTCGGGGACGGGTAGTGCCGGTATGGACACGGTCCTTTCCAATCTCCTGGAGCCGGGGGACCAGGTAATTGTGGGTGTTTGCGGGTATTTTGGCCAGCGGATGGTGGATATTGCCCGCCGTTGTGGTGCCGAAGTGGCGGTAATTGAAGGGGAATGGGGAAGGATAATTGAGCCAGAGCAGGTGGAGGATGCCCTAGAGGCCATGCCCCATGCCAAACTGGTGGGCCTGGTCCATGCGGAAACCTCCACTGGGGTTTTGCAACCCCTCAAGGAAATTGCCGCCCTTGCCCACAGCCATGATGCCCTCTTGGTGGCTGATTGTGTCACATCCTTGGGTGGGGCCCCCCTTAAGCTGGATGAATGGGGGGTTGATGCCGCCTATAGCGGCACGCAAAAATGTCTAAGTTGCCCACCGGGTTTGTCTCCCATTAGCTTTAATGAAAGGGCCCGGGCGGTATTAAATAGCCGCAAGACAAAGGTACCCAGCTGGTATCTAGATCTGACAATGATCGAGCGCTACTGGGGGAAGGAGAGATTTTATCATCATACAGCACCCATCAGCATGGTCTATGCCCTGAGGGAGGCCCTGCGGATTGTGGCTGAGGAGGGCTTGGAGGCCCGTTGGGAGCGGCATGATCTCAACGCCCGGGCCTTTTGTGCCGGGCTTGAAGGTTTGGGGTTAAAGACCATGGCCCAGCCCCAACACCTCTTGCCCAGCCTCATCACCGTCTGGATTCCCTCTGGGGTTGAGGACGGGGCGGTGCGCCAGTTTCTTCTGCAGGAATATGATATTGAGATCGGCGGTGGTTTGGGGCCCGTCAAGGGGCAGATCTGGCGGGTTGGCCTCATGGGAACCAACTCAAATCGCAAGAATGTGACCCTGGCCTTGGTGGCCCTATCCTCGGCCTTAAGGGAGCAGGGTTTTCAGGCCTCGGTGGCGGAGGGCCTTGCGGCGGCTGATGCAGTCTATGCTTCATAGGAAGCTGGGGGAGGGGCGGGGCCAAAACCCCGCCCTTTTCTCTCTTCCATGGCAATGGCTGTGGACCAAGTGGGCATAAAAAAACTGCACCCCAGTACCGGGGTGCAGCGGCTATTGCCGGGAGAATTATTTGAGCATGGCATCGGCAAACCAGATATTTTTGCTATAAAAGGCAACATAGTCTTCGAACATGGCAACGGTCTCAAAGTCTCCTTCTTCATCGGCTGTATTCCTGATATCAGTGGCCAAGGCCCGCATTGTTTCCAAATCTTCCTTAACCATTTGTAAGGCTTCTTCCCGGGTGAAGTCCTTGGCCGGGACCTCTTCAATGGAGGCAACTTCCAAGTATTCCTCCAGCGTGGAAAGAGGCATTACCTTCTTCATTTTTAGCAATTCGGCGACTTCGTCAAAGTCCTCAAAAACCTGATCGTAAAGTTCTTCGGTAAAATTGTGGATCTTGAGAAAATGTTTGCCCACTACGTTCCAATGAATATTGTGAAGCTTTACCAGTAGGACACCAAGATTTGCCAGGTACTCCTGTGTTAAATCAAAATGTTCCATTGATCAAACCTCCTAATGTTTATCTGTACTTGTATTTAATTACATTATAGCATAAAATGCAAGTAACAAAAAGGAACAAATATGTTCGTGGGGGTGTTTTCGCTGCAAAGCATGTTTAGTGGTTTTCAAATAATAAACGATTTACTCAGGCTCCGTTGGGTGCCGGAAATACTAAGGTCTATTGATTTTGGTAACCACCGTTACATCCACATTCTGGAAAGCATCCCAAATATGAGCCATACGGAATTGAATAGGAAATTGTCTTTACTCATGGAAAAGCGTGTTATCGGCAAAGAAATTAGGGGCAATATTGGTAAATATGTACTCCTTGACTTTGGTAAGGACCTTATACACATTTTTCACCATCTTGAGGACATACAGCAAAGATATTGTCAACCATCGGCTTGAGGGATTCTATCCCAAGTCCTTTAATCATAAGGGCAACTATTGTCTAGGCGTCAAATAATCCCCCCCTAGCTAAACCCCTTTTAGGGATTATTCCTCTAAGTAGGGAACAATATCCATAAGGGAGTACCTAAAAGAAGTTATTATTCCCCTTCTATTTGGTTTCGTTTAATATCTGCTCCGCCCGGTCATGCATATTGGGATAAAGGTCTGCGGGGACAGATTCCCGGCCCAACTCTGTCGCAATCATATACCTGGCACACTGGGTTTTATCCCCTTGGCAGTATGAGCGGCGGTAAATTTTACCCAAGCCGCTATCAATATCCATTTTTTCATTGTAAAAGGGACAACTTTGTAGGTATTCACAACCCATGATTAGACCTCCTTCGGTATTTTTTAAAATTATAGTTAAATTATAGCATAAAGGATCCTGGTTATGCCAGGTTGGCGGCCCAGCCCTGTATGCCCCTTTGCCCGTTTTTACAGGAAGAGGCTGGGGCAATGAAAAAAGGGTTAAGGAACCCAAGGGTAGGCTTTTCCCCCAGTTGCCTTTGGGGGGGACCTAATCGGTTAGTTATTGCTGGAGGTGGCTTAATGTTAGTAGGAATTGACGTGGGGGGTACCTTTACCGATGGGGTTCTTTACGGCAATGGACGGATTCTGGAGAGCGTAAAAACTCCCACTGAGGATGATAATTTGCAAGAAACCATCATTACTGTTCTGGATGATTTACTCCGGGGAAGGAAGGGTGAAGACATTAGGCGGCTTGTCCTCAGCACCACCTTGGTAACAAATCTTTTGGCTGCCGGCCAAGGGGATGAGGTGGCCCTGATTCTAATTCCGGGGCCGGGTTTAAACCTCAGACAGCTGCAATTTTTTCCCCAGGCCCATATTATTAAGGGGGCGACGGATTTTCACGGCCGCATTACGGAGGCCCTAGATGGGGAAGAGGTAAGGGAGCTTGGCCAGAAGATTGTGGCGGCTGGCATAGAAAAGGTGGCAGTTGTGGGGAAGTTTTCCCAGCGGAATCAGAGACAGGAGGGCCAGGTGGAGGAAATATTATTGGCTAGACACCCCCACTTAAAAGTAGTTAAGGGTTTTGGGGTAGCGGGGGAGCTAAATTTTCCCCGACGGGCGGTGACCACCTATTATACCGCCATGACCCAGGATGCCTGGGGGGAATTTGCAGCCAGTATTAAAAGGGCCCTGGTCCAAAGGGGTATTACCTCCCCCATAGATATATTAAAGGCCGATGGGGGAACCATGCCCTTGGAGGCCTCCCTAAATTCACCCTGTGAAACCATATTTTCCGGCCCAGCGGCCAGCGTTATGGGGGCCCTGGCTTTAACCATGGATGAGCAGACAGCGGTGGTTGTGGATATGGGTGGTACCACCACTGATTTGGCCCTTATTTTGCAAGGAAAACCCCTACACGCCTCCCGGGGAGCCATGCTGGGTGGCTATTATTCCCATGTCCGCTCCCTTGCCCTACGCTCCCTTCCCTTGGGTGGGGATAGTGCTGTCCGCTGGACAGGGGAGGAAATTAGCCTTGGGCCGGATCGATTGGGCCCAGCCGCCTGCTTCGGCGGGCCGGTTGCCACCCCAACGGACGCGGTTAATTTCTTGGCCGGCGGCCACCTGGGGCCCCTTTCCCTTTCTCAAGAAGCCTTGGCCAGGGTGGCCCACCCGGCGGGTTTGAAAACGGAAACTTTAGCCCAGGACCTGGTAGGGCAGGTAATTGAGGTGTTAAAGGACAGTATCAAGGAAATGTTCAAGTCTTGGGAAGAGGAGCCCGCCTATAGGATCTGGGAAATAGTCAACAAACAAAGGGTTAAGGCCCAGAGGCTAGTGGGGATTGGTGCCGCAGCCCAGGCCTTTGTACCCATCCTGGCCAAGGAAGTGGGTTGCCCGGCCTTTGTGGACCACTACTCCCCGGTGGCCAATGCCCTGGGTGCCGCCGTTTCCCGCCCTACCCTTTCTCTCCAGGTCCACGCCGATACCCGGCAAGGGTCCTATTACCTGAGCCTGGACGGGATAGTCGGCAGGTGTAAGGGGGATTTGCAGTTGGCCGATGTCAAGGATTTGGCCCGGAAACACCTGCGGCAATTAGCCGCCCAGCGGGGTATTGGCCAGTACGCGGATAGGAGTGAGGTTTTCTTGGCGGAACAATTTAATATGGTCCGGGGCTGGTCGACAACGGGAAAGCTCTTTGATGTGGGAATAAAGATTGCCCCCGGGGTTATTGATGATTACAAGGGGGTATAAACCGGGGAGACGGTTCCTGCAGTTGGAAATAAAGGGGTGATGGGAGCTTGGTAAACACTTTTCAAACAAGGGATAAGGAGTTGGAGAAGGGTCTAAAGGAGCGGACAGGTTTAGTTTTCTTCCCTGCCTTTGACTGGGCCATATCCCCCACCCATCCAGAGCGGGAGGAGCGGCTTCTTTATACAAGGGATCAAATTTTTGAGGAAGGGATTATGGACCTGCCCCAGATTCGCCAGTATCAACCCCGCCTGGCCCAGGCCAAGGATATTGCCCGGGTTCATTTTTGTGTGCCCCATATAGAAAGTCAAGCCACCCTTGCCCATCGGATTGCCGCCGGCGGGGCCCTGGTGCTTGCCGATGCCCTTATGAAGGGGGAAATCAAGAATGGTTTTGCCCTGGTGAGGCCGCCGGGGCACCATGCCATGCGGGTGGTTCATGGTAACCGCGGTTTTTGCAATATTAATAATGAGCCGGTGATGGTGGAATACCTGCGGCAAAGGTATGGTTTAAGGCGAATTGCCATTATTGATACCGATGTCCACCACGGTGATGGTACCCAGGATATTTACTGGCATGATCCCGATGTCCTTTTTATTTCCTTCCACCAGGATGGACGTACCCTGTATCCCGGCAGTGGATTTGGAAATGAAATTGGCGGCCCCTTGGCCCAGGGTACAACCCTAAATGTACCCCTGCCCCCGGGGACCACCGATGAAGGAATCCTGTTTGTTGTGGATAATCTGGTCCTGCCGGTTTTAGAGGAATTCCAACCGGAATTGGTTGTTAATTCAGCCGGACAGGACAATCATTACAGTGATCCCCTGGCCAATATGTCCTTTTCTGCCCGGGGTTATGCCAAACTCAACGAAAAACTGGCTCCGGATCTGGCCGTCTTGGAAGGGGGCTATTCCATTGAAGCGGCCCTACCTTATGTAAACATGGGTATCATCATGGCCCTGGCTGGTTTGGATTACTCCCTCCTCCAAGAACCGGATTATAAGCCGGAGTACTCCCGGGAGGCCCCTGGGCGTTTGGAGAAAATAAGGGTGATGGTGGAAGGACTGAGGGAGGTTTTTTCCCACCGGGAGAAATTAGTGGAGGAAGCCCGCCGGAGGCTGGGACCCCTAGCCCAAAGAAGGCGGCAGATCTACTATGACACAGATCAAATTAGGGAGGAGCAGCTGGAGACCCTCAGGGTTTGTGAAGACTGCCCCGGCTACCTGACCATAAAATCTATTGCTAGGGGACCCGGGGGCCGCAATAGGGTTTACTGTGTCAGCATCCCCATCCAGGCCTGTCCCCGCTGCCAAAGGGAAGGCCGGGAAAAATACCAAGGGGCAATCCGAAAATCATCCCGGGCTTATGATCATATTTATCTCCAGGATAGGGTAGCCGATGAATATGGGCAATATAATCACAGTACCGGGGATATATCCCTTGGCTAATGCAGTGGGGACACCATTGCTTTTTATCCTAGCTGTGTTCGTGGAGCCAAAGGCGTTCGATGACCACCTTCCCCGCCAGCCAAATTCGGCTTTCGGGAAGTACCCAAAAATTGGGCTGGGTTTGATAGATATCACCCAGAAGGGAAAAGGCGGTGCTGCCGACCTCCACTAGACAGATACCCTTGCCGCCAAAAAGGCGGGAGGGTTTTTTTCCTTTGATTTTTTGGGCAATATTGTCGGCCACCACCAGGGCCTGGAGGTGGGCAACTGCGCCGGTTTTGGGCATATCGAACCCGGAGGGTAGGCTAATGCGGGTTACATCCCCCAGGGCATATACTCCCTCTTCCCGGGTGGACAGGGTGAAGGGATCCACGGGGACCCAGCCGGATTTGTCAACTAGGGTGCTATTGGCAACCAGTTTTGGGGCCCGGTGTCGAGGTACAAAGATGAGCAAATCATAGGGTACCCTTCCGGAGGCAAAGTGGAGGGTTTTCATGCCTTCATCCACCCCCTTGAGGTGCTGTTTGGTATACAGCTTGATGCCTTTTTGCCTTAACTTTCTTTTTAGGGCCTTCCCAGCCTGGGGTCCGAAGGTGGCCAGGGGAGCATCTTCAGGAATGTGGAGGGAAATATCCACGGCCTGGCCTAGGGATCTTTTCCTAAACCACTCCTCTAGCAAAAATGCCGTTTCATAAATGGCCGGAGGGCATTTATAGGGGGTCTGTGGTACAAGAATTACTATCCTTCCCCCGGGGAAATTTTGTATCGCAGTGTGAATGGCCAAGGCACCCGCGGCTGTGTATAGGTTAAACCCGGCCTGGGCCAATTCTTCGTTTTCTTCCTTGGGAAAAGTAACACCTGGGGCCAGAAGCAATTTATCGTAGGAAAGTGTCCGCTGGTTTTCCAGGTGGATGGTTTTCCCGACCGTATCCAGGTTCAGTGCCTTGCCGTGGATAAGTTCCGCCCCATTTGCCTTCATGTCGGCGGTGCTACGGGAAATATCTTCCTCTTGCCTTCTTCCCACCATTAACCACAAAAAACCGGGCTGAAAGGTCAGTTGTGGTTTTTCTTCTATTAGTACAACCCTATGTTCCCTTCCCAAGCGCTTCCGCAGGGAGCGGGCGGCGGCCATGCCACCGGTTCCCCCTCCGATTATGACAACTGTGGCCATTGGGCCATCACCTCGGTTATATTCTGCCCCATTGCCTAAGTTTTACTTGATCTGGGGAAAAAAAGTACCCCCTCCCCTATCCCGCTTCCCGGACAAATTGTGCTTTTCGCAACATATTGCCAGGGCCCAAAGGGATTTGCTGTGGGGCTTGGGCTTTCCTCCCCCGGGTTTATGGGGAATACTCTTTGCCTAATTTGTCATATACCTACTTTTTTCTCCCTAAAATACAAAATGGGATGTGGCGGCAGGGGGTTTTGGCCCAAGAAGTCTTCCCAATAAGGCAAAGGTGGGTCTCCCGTTTTCCCCGGTGGGGACAGGGGACAATAAGGGATTGACTGGCAGGATTAATTTGGATAGAATGTATTTAAGTAGATGCTTAATTGGAATGGGGTGTGCAAGTTGGCGGACTTGGTGGTACTACTAAAGGCCTTGGCCGATGGGACCCGCTTTAGGATGGTTTCCCTGCTTTTAAGTCGCGATCTCTGCGTGGGGGCCCTGGCCCGGCGGCTGGGGTTATCGGATGCGGCGGTGTCTCAACATTTACGGGTTTTGCGCCAGGCCGGCCTGGTGCAGGGGGAGAAGAGGGGCTATTGGACCCATTACACAGTGCAAAGGGATGTGCTAAAGGACTTGGCCGCTTCCCTCAATGATATGGCCCTGCAAGGAGTGGCCGGTCATGGTGGCTGTGGCGCCGGCGGGAAAAGATTTCAGGAAAGTGGGGAATGAGGGTGGATATTTTAAGGGTTGAAAACTTGACCAAGAGATACGGCGATTTCACGGCAGTGGCGGGCATTGGCTTTACCGTGCAAAAGGGGGAGGTTTTTGGTTTCCTGGGGCCCAACGGGGCTGGCAAAACAACCACTATTAATATGTTGACGGGCTTGGCCCGGGTTACAGAGGGTTCTGCCTATTTGGCGGGAATTGATTGTGTCAAGGAGACCAAAAGGGCCCAGAAACTAATGGGAATAGTGCCCGACGAGAGCAACCTTTATCCGGAAATGACGGGCTACGAAAACCTTGATTTCTGTGGGGCCCTCTATGGCCTGGAGGGAAAGGAGAGGCGGGACAGGGCCCATGAATTGTTGCAGGTGGTGGGTTTACAGGAAGTAGCCCATAAACCCTTTGCGGCTTATTCCCGGGGCATGAAGAGGAGGCTGACCATTGCCGCCGGCATAATACATAAGCCGGAAATTTTGTTTTTAGATGAACCCACCACGGGGATAGATGTGGAGAGTGCCAGGCAGATAAGAAAAATGCTCCTTAATCTTAACAAGGGGGGCACAACTATCTTTTTAACAACCCACTACCTGGAGGAGGCGGAGCGCCTGTGCGGAAGAATCGCCTTTATTGTGGCTGGTAAAATAGTGAAGATAGATACCACCCGGGGGCTGCTGGAAAAGGCCCAAAGGGGCCAGACAGTACAGTTTAGCCTAAGCAAGGGCAGTGAAAGGGCGGGAGAAGTATTGCAAGCTGCATTCCCGGAATATGACTGGCTGGTAGTTGATGGGCAAACCCTCAGGGTCCATTCCGGCAAGGCCATTGATTTGCTTCCTATTATGGAGGTTTTCCGGGATAATTCCCTGGCCCTGTATGAGGCTAGGGTAATAAGACCCACCTTGGAGGAAATTTTCGTCCAGATTACAGGTGGCGAGCAAAGGAAAATGAGGGCAGGGGGTGGGGCAAAATGAAGGCCTGGATTGCCTTTTACAGTATTTTCCGCAAGGATATGCGCAACTATTATCTAAAGCCGCCCAACATCAGTTGGGGGATTATATTCCCCCTGGCCTGGACCCTGATGTTTTTTGTCCGCTCCCAATCCCCGGTAGATATTCGGAGCATCTTGCCCGGTGTCATGGCCATGTCCATCTTGTTTGGGACTACCTCTATGTTGGCGGTTACCATAACCTTTGAGAGGAGGAGCCGTTCCTTTGAACGCTTGCTCCTGGCCCCCATTGATTTAAATATCTTGATGCTGGCTAAAACTTCCGGGGCTATCCTTTTTGGTCTCCTAAATGCCTTCATTCCCGTGGTGTTTGCTTCATTCCTGATAAACTTAGCAGGTATAAATTGGTTTATCGTCTTGGCCAGTGTTTTTTTCCTGGCGGTTACCTCTACATTTTTCGGCCTTTTAATTGCCGTGACAGTAAGTGAGGTCTTTGAGGCCCAAACCTTTTCCAACTTTTTCCGCTTTCCCATGGTTTTTCTGTGTGGTTTGTTTGTACCCATTCAAAACCTACCCCCCTTCCTCCGCCCCTTGTCCTACGCCATACCCCTGACCTATGGGGCAGACATCCTAAAAACGGCCATCAATGGGGAAGGGCACCTGGGGATGGGCCTAAGCTTTTTAATCCTTATGGGATTCAGCCTGCTCTTTTTCACAATCAGCACCAAAAACATCAAGGAAAAATGGATATACTGATTATGTTGGAGGGGATTCGCACGGCGGATCCCTATACTTTCCCTTAAAGCAGGAAATGGCTATCTTTCCTGGAAACATCCCGGGGAGGCATCCATGGGAGGGATGGGCTAGTCTCCCCTGCCAACTGGGCCGGTACGGTGGAGGCCAAGGTTTCAAAGTTTTCTAAAATGAAAGGAGTGGTAAGTATGAAGGTCAAGGTGAAAAACAATGTCAGCTGGGTTGGTGTTATCGATTGGGAGATGGAGACCTTTCATGGTGATGATTATTCCATCCTTAATGGTTCCAGTCAAAATGCCTACCTAATTCAAGAGGAGAAGACTGTCTTAATTGATACTGTATGGACTCCCCACAGGGAAAAATTTATTAACAACTTGCGGGCGGAAATTAATTTAGCCGACATCGATTTTATTGTGGCCAATCACGGTGAAGTGGACCATTCGGGGGCCCTACCGGAACTTATGGCACTGATTCCGGACACTCCCATTTATTGTACCGCCAATGCTGTAAAAAGTCTGGAGGGTCAGTTTGGCAAAAGGGGCTGGAACTTCAATGTTGTTAAGACGGGGGATAGCGTCAAGGTGGGCAATGGTAAAGAACTCATTTTTGTGGAAATGGCCATGCTCCACTGGCCCGACAGTATGGCCACTTATTTAAGCAAGGATAACATCCTTTTTTCCAATGATGCCTTTGGTCAGCATTTTGCTGTGGAGAAACTCTTTAATGATGAAGCGGATCAGTGCCTTTTGGCAAAGGAAGCAATGAAGTACTATGCCAATATCCTCAACCCCTTTTCTCCCCTGGTAGCCCGTAAAATTAAAGAAATTGTTTCCCTAAATTTACCCATTGATATTATTGCCCCCAGCCATGGTGTTATTTGGCGGGAAAATCCCCTACAGATTGTGGAAAAATATGCCCAGTGGGCAGATGCCTATCAGGAGGATCAGTTCACCATTGTTTATGACACCATGTGGGAAGGAACCATGAAAATTGCCCACCACCTGGCCCGTGTGGCCAGGCAAGTATCGCCGGAGACTGTGGTTAAAGTTTTTAACTGTGCCCGGACGGATAAAAATGAGCTTATGACGGAGGTATTTAAATCCCGGGCCCTGGCCGTTGGCTCTCCCACCGTGGGTAATGATGTTTTATCCAGTGTGGGTGGTTGGCTCCACTTCCTGAAATCCCTAAAATTTAAAAATAAAAAGGCCGCCGCCTTTGGCTGTTACGGTTGGAGTGGGGAAGGGGTTAAAATATTACAGGAACATCTGGCTGCGGCGGGTTTCGCTGTGGTGGATACATCCATCCGCTCCCTCTGGAACCCCAAGGAAGAGGATCTGGGGCAGGCTGAGGATATGGTGGAAGAATTGCTGGCTTGATGGGGAAAGGGACCAGGGGCAGAAAAAAGCCCTTTTCGGGGGGCATGTCCGTTTCCCAAGGAGAAGAAAAGGGGTGCCCCCCGGGGTGTTGCCCCATTGGCAAGGTCACCTGCCCGGAGGCGATTTGGGCAAAATAAGAAATTGTTATTGCCAGAAGATAGGAAATAGTGCCATCTGTGTAGAAGTTATTTGTTGGCTAAAGGGATCTGTTTTCTGGCCCAGGTCATTGGTAAACAGCTGGCAAATGCCTTTCTGTCTTCCAATTGGGAGGGGGAATGCCCATGGACTAGGAGTTGTCACTGTTAGTAATATCGCCAAGCTAAATATGAATACTAGTTTGGCCATGGGAGGAAAATCGCTATACCTTGCCAATGAAGGGAGAGGTAAAATAATGCTTGTGGCTGTAATTTTATTTTCCCTGAAGGATGAAGTAAAGGCGACCATGGACCAAGAGGCGGTTAAGGCCCACCTGGCCCACTTGGTTGAGGAGTATAAGAAGGTGCCGGGCCTCAAGGAAAAGACCTTTTTTATGAACCCGGAAAATATCGACCAGGGTGCAGTGCTAATATGGGAATCCCGGGAGCACTTGGCTGAATACCTCAAGTCTGACCTGTACAAGGCTGCAGTGACCGATATCTGTGAAGGAGAACCTCGCTTGGAAACATATCTGGTGACGGCTACCCTAGAAGATGGGGTTCTCTTGTAATTAAGGGGAAATTGGTCACCAGCGCTGATGCTGCTTGTCCTTGCTAGAGGAGAAGGGACAAGAAATATTTTAGAGCAGCAGGCGGGGAATTTCGGGTGCCCGTGGGGGTATGGCTGGCGATCCCCCATGGGCTTTCTTTACCCCTGGGAGGGCCTTAATTGGTTTCCCCGTAGTGGGGGTTTTGCATATGGCAGCTGAAGATTTTCTCACTATATGGGTCCCCACTGGTGGGAGGAAGATTGTTGCGGGGTTTGTAGCCAAATTAGCTTTTTCCCATAATATGAAGGGAGGATATAATAATGAAAAAGACAGACCTACTTATAATAGGTGGCAGCGCGGGGGGCTTACTAACTGCCACAATGGCCCGGAAGGCCTATGGGAAGGATGTTGCCATTACCTTAATCCGGGATACAGAAACTGTCATGGTACCCTGTGGTATCCCCTATATCTTTGGCACCTTACGGGACATAAAAAAGAACCGTATTTCCGATTCCGGCCTGACAAGGGCTAACATTAACCTAGTTATTGACACTGCCCTGGGGATAAATAGGAAGGAAAAGACAGTTACCACCCGGGCCAGTGGTGTAATTGCTTATAAAAAGTTAGTCATTGCCACCGGCTCCCTCCCCATCATACCGACATTTATTCCCGGCTATGATTTAACCAATGTGTTTGCCATCAAGAAGGATGAGGAGTACTTGGGGAAAATTTTTGCCCAAATGGAAAACGCCAAAAATGTCGTGGTCATCGGGGGAGGCTTTATCGGGGTTGAGTTTGCGGAGCAGATAAGACTGTTGGGCAAAAATGTCACCCTTATTGAAGCGGCGGAAGCATGCCTCTGGCAGGCCTTTGACAAAAAATACACCGACCATATTGAAAAACTCCTGAAGGATAATGGAATTAACCTTTTGACCAAGAGCAGGGTAAGGAGGATTTTGGGAGAAAAATCTGTGGAGGCCGTTGAGCTGGAAAAGGGCCAAAAAATACCCGCAGACCTGGTGATTTTGGGCCTGGGAATGAAACCCAACGGCGCCCTGGGAAGGGACTGTGGCTTGGTAATGAATGATGCTGGAGCAATTGTGGTTGATCAGTACATGCGTACCAGTGATCCAGATATTTTCGCCGTGGGTGATTGTGCGCAAAAGAAGTGTTTCTTTACCGGGAAGGGTGTGCCCCTTTTGTTGGCCTCAACAGCCACCATGGAGGCCAAAATTGCGGGGAGCAATATATTTCACTTAAGGCTCATCCGGGCCAACAAGGGCACAATAAGCACCTTCGCCACAAAGATATTCGGCAAAACCTTTGCCGCTGCCGGTTTGACGGAGGATAGGGCTAGGCAGGAGGGTTTTTGTCTTATGAAGGGTGAGTTTCGGACCATGGATCGCCACCCCGGTTCCCTACCCGATGCCCAGGAAGTAAATATAAAATTAATATTTTCCCGCTGTTCCGGGGTTATTCTGGGGGCGCAAATTTCCGGTGGTAACGCAGTTGCCGAAATGATAAACATTTTGAGCCTGGCCATCCAAAAGGGCCTTACAGCCACTGAACTAAACACCTTTCAGGGGGCAACCCACCCTCTAATTTCGCCGTCGCCCGCCGCCTATCCCATCAATGCAGCTGCCATGAATGCCATAGCCACTAATTGCAGTCATCTCAATGAAGATGTTATAATTTGAGGGTCCAGCCGCTTACTCTGTATCACACCCACATTTTTGGGTTTCTTTGGTAAAATTACTGCAAAAAAATAAAAAACATTATGGTTCTTGGAGTGATGGGGAATGAATAATAAGCTGTGGGCTGTTTTTCTCACAAGTGCGGAGGGAGCCTTTATCCAGGTTACAGTTTTTGTGGGTGTGGTTCTTCTCTTCTTCGGTTATATTGATTATAAGCAACAGGGGGCCTTTGTGGCGGCCATTGAGGGGGCGAAAAGGTATCAGCCCCTAATAGGTTCCCTGTTGGGTATTCTTCCCGGTTGTGGTGGGTCAATTTTAATAATGCCCCTCTATGTAAAGGA
This sequence comes from Bacillota bacterium, assembly GCA_012518435.1. GTDB lineage: Bacteria > Bacillota > DTU030 > DTU030 > DTU030 > JAAYTH01. The sequence continues at coordinate 7,080 of JAAYSG010000076.1, read as the reverse complement.
TACGGTGAGTTTTGGCACGGTTGTGGCTACCTTAATTGCCACGGCGGGGGATTCGGCCTTTGTAACCCTGACCCAGGCCCCCCGGGATTTTGCCCTTGTTACTGTTATATCCTTTCTTGTGGGCACTGCCACTGGTTACGTCGTCGATTACTATAAGATTGGGGATTGGCTTAAGAAAAGGTCGGTCAAGGAGGATATTGTTGATTTAGACAAAAGGCATGCAGAGGCAGAGACCCTACTAAATGATTTGTATTGTGAAAACTCCCTCACCTGTCGTTCCAGGGAACTGATGCACATTGGCCATGAAGAAGGTGATGAAATTGATATGCTGCTCCACCATGAAGACCCCTTGGATCCCAGGAAGTTGGGCTACAAAATAACCCACAATGCCTTTATAATCTTTTGGCTGGTGATAACTGGGGGCTTTGTTTTGGGGGTTTTGGAATTGCTGCAGGTGGATATTAATAAATTGCCGGGGCTAGCCAATCTTGGCCTTTATGCAGGGCTTGTGGGTACCATTGTGGTGGTCCTATATATGGTATTTTCTGCAAAATTTGTTCAGGCCCAAACCCACGAGGATGTGGAGCACAAATTATTTTCCTTGGAGGAAACCTTTATTCACAATGCCCAGGAGACTGCCTTTGTGGGTACCTGGGTCTTTGTGGCCTACCTGCTGTATGAGTTGGGAGTATATTTTGCCGGTGGGGAAGAGGTGGTCATGGCCGCCATGGCCTCCACAGGTTTGGCCGCCGTTATGCTGGGGGTTTTGGTGGGGGTAATACCGGGCTGTGGCCCCCAGGTAATTTTTGTCTCCTTATACCTAAAGGGAATGTTTCCCTTTGCAGCGTTACTGGCCAACGCGGTATCCCAGGATGGTGATGCCATATTTCCCCTAATAGCCTTAAATGGCAAGGCTGCCCTTTGGTCAACGGTAATAAATACTATTGTGGCTGTCCTGGTGGGATTAACTGCCTATTATATAGAGATGCAGTATTTTGGCGGGTAAAGAAGCGTAGGGACAGTTTCCTTGGTTGCGGCAGTTAGGCTAGTCCCCACTGCCCACGGTTTAATTATTAAGGAGGGTGAAGACCATGTCCAAACCCAATCGGTGGAAAATATTGGCGGTGCTTTACGCGGCCCAATTGACCTTTGCCTTGGCTTTCCAGAGCATCCCTCCCATTCTAGCCTTTATAATGTCTGATCTGGGCCTGTCCCACGGCCAGGGCGGAGCCCTTATGAGCATGTATGCCATACCCGGTATCTTGGTATCAATTCCTGCGGGGCTTTTCGCTGATTATTACGGTTACAGAAGGGTTGGTCTCCTCTCCTTGTTTGTAACCATTTTGGGTACATTATCGGTGGCAATGACAAGTGTTTTCCCCCTCTTGGCCGGGGGAAGAATGATTGCCGGAATAGGTGGGATGACGGTGGCGGTACTGGTTCCCCCGGCACTTTCCCAATGGTTCCCAGCCCGGGAAACGGGGATTGCCATGGGTATTCTCAATACCGGAATGCCCCTGGGAACCATTCTAGCCTTCAATATTTTTAGCCAGCTGGGGCAAAAATGGGGCTGGCGCCTGCCCCTTTTGTTGACGGCGGCAGTTGGCGCCATTGCCTTTACGGCAATGCTTGTGGCTTATCCCGATGGTGGGGGGAGTGTAAAGGGGGCGGGTAAGGGGAAATTTTCCTTTTTGGCCGCCAGTAGGCAGATTAAGGAACCGGTCTGGTTGGTGGCTGGTGTTTGGTCGGCCTATAATGCCGGGGTACTCTCCTATTTAACCTTTGCCCCCGACTATTTTATGTCCCGGGGGATGACATCCGGCTATGCCGGTTTTTTGGCCAGTTTATTTATGGTCGGTGCTCTCTTGAGTCCCTTGGTGGGCTACCTTATTGACCGGACCGACGGTATGGAAATGATGATGATGGGGGGCAATCTGCTGGTCATGATTATTTTACTGGTAATATTTGCCAGCGGCTGGAATCCCCTCCTATTGTCCCTCCTGGTGGGAATGGCGGCCTCCTTTGTGCCGGCCCCCGTCTATGCCATCATTCCCAAGTTGGTGCAACCAGAACGAAGGGGGCTGGCCTTTGGTATTGTCAGTTCCTGTATGAATATCGGTGCCGCCCTGGGCCCTTATCTGGTGGGTCAGTACCGGGATCTGACAGGGTCCTATTACCTGAGCTTCCTCTTGATGGCAGCCTTCTTATTTTTAGCAGCCCTCTTTGCTCTGCGCTTGCAAATACTTAAAACCCGTTCTCCGGGGCTGTAATTTTACCCACCTGGATGAACCCCGATCCCCGAAAATTGCGGGCAGTGGAAAATAACCCTTGACTTTCATCCTTTACCATGTTAAAGTACTAAACATAGAAAACACTAGAAGAAAATGGGGGAGTTAAGGTATGAAAAAGATGTTTATCTTCCTGTTGGTACTGGTACTGGTGTTTGCTTTGGCAGCCTGCACAACTAATCAGGGGGAAGCCGGTGACGGTGATGTGGCGGAGGAAAGGGGGCTAAATGGCGCTGATGCAATTAATACAGTTGTTCCCGGGAAGTTTACCGTAGGTTTTGATCAAAACTTCCCTCCCATGGGTTTTGTTGGCGATGATGGCGAATTTACCGGTTTTGATCTGGAATTGGCGGCAGAGGTGGCCCAACGCCTGGGGCTGGAATTGGTGTTGCAACCCATTGCCTGGGATGCTAAGGATATGGAATTATCGACAAAAAATATTGACTGCATCTGGAATGGCTTTACCATGAATGGGCGAGAGGAGCTGTACACCTGGACAGAGCCCTATATGGCCAACAACCAAGTTTTTGTTGTCAAGGCTGGCTCGGGAATAGAAAGTCTGGCTGATTTGGCCGGCAAGACGGTGGTGGTGCAGATGGATTCCAGTGCCGAAGCAGCATTGGGGGATAGGCCAGATTTGGTGGAAACCTTTGCTGCTTATCTGACGGCCCCGGATTATGAAAATGCCCTCATGGATTTGGAGGCCGAAGCGGTGGATGCCGTGGCCATGGATGAGGTTGTTGCCAACTACAAAATAGAAAAGGGTGGCGAGGACCTCCTTGTATTGGATGAGCAGTTGGCAGCGGAGGAATATGGGGTGGGTTTCCTCTTGGGCAATGAAGAATTGCGGGATATTGTCCAGTCCACCTTGGAGGAAATGGCGGCCGCTGGCGTTATGGCCAAAATCTCCAACACCTGGTTTGGCAAGGATGTCACCACCATTGGCAAGTGAGGAGCGCTAAATGAAGTTTAGGGGAAAGGGCTGTCCCGGTGATGGCCCTTTCTTTGCTGGAAGGGTGGTACTAATATGGAGCTTTCGGTATTATTGTTAAAATTAACGGAAGGAATGTGGATATCCACAAAGATATTCCTTCTCACATTGTTGTTTTCCCTGCCTTTGGGTTTGTTTGTAGCCTTTGGTCGCATGGCCAGGAACCCCTTTGTAATGAATCTTGTTAAACTTTATATTTCCATTATGCGGGGGACACCACTGGTACTACAGTTAATGGTGGTTTACTACGGGCCTTATTTTATTTTTAAATTATCCACCCCCGACCGTTTCCTGGCCGTTATCATTGGCTTTGTTTTAAATTATGCCGCTTATTTTGCCGAAATTTACCGGGGAGGCATTGAGTCTATAGAAAGGGGCCAATATGAGGCAGCCCAGGTTTTGGGCTACAATAAGGCCCAGACCTTTGTAAAAATTATTTTCCCCCAAGTGGTGAAAAGAATTTTACCGGCGGTGACAAATGAGGTTATAACCTTGGTGAAGGATACCTCCTTGGCCTTTGTTATTTCCGTCTCGGAAATGTTTACCTTGGCCAAGGCCATTGCCTCAGCCCAAAGATCGGTATTGCCCTATGTGGTGGCGGGTATATTTTATTATGTTTTTAATTTCCTTGTCGCTCTAGCTATGGAGTGGGGGGAAAATAGACTGGCTTACTTTAGATAGGGGGCTACCACGGTGAAGTATTTGGAAGTTAGAAATTTGCGCAAGAGCTTTGGCGATCTGGTGGTATTGAAGGATATTTCCCTTAAGGTGGAGGAGGGACAGGTGGTGGCCATTATTGGGCCCTCGGGTTCGGGTAAATCCACCTTGTTGAGGTGTGCCACCATGTTGGAGACCATGGATTCGGGGGAATTAATCTATTTGGGTGAACACGCCGTTAGGACGGGGCAGGACGGAAGGGCGGTTTTGGCCCCTCCCCAGCAATTAAAGCGGATCCAGAATTATTACGGCCTGGTATTTCAAAACTTCAACCTTTTTCCCCATTATTCCGTGCTAAAAAATGTCACCGATGCCCTCATTACAGTACAAAAGAAAAGCAGGCCAGAGGCCCTATCAATTGGGCGCGGCCTACTACAGAAGATGGCCTTGGCCGATAAGGAAGATGCCTATCCTTACCAACTTTCCGGAGGGCAGCAACAACGGGTTTCCATTGCCCGGGCCCTGGCCCTCAACCCCAAGGTGCTCTTTTTTGATGAACCCACATCGGCTCTGGATCCGGAACTGATAGGGGAAATACTAGAAGTTATTAAGGATTTGGCCGCCGAACGGATGACCATGGTTATAGTGACCCACGAGATTACTTTTGCCCGGGATGTGGCAGATCATGTAATTTTTATCGATGGTGGTGTCATTGTGGAGGAGGGTCCACCGGAGGAGGTTATCGGTAATCCCCAAAATGAACGCACCCGGGCCTTTTTGCGGCGCTTTGAAGGTTGAGAAAAAATACTGGGGGATTTTTTCTGCCTTAGATTACCATGTGTGATATAATGCAGCGGGGAGGGCTCGAGTCCCGCGGCTATTGGCGGTGATTATTAAAGGGGGGGTTTTATGGCTACCTTTGCGGATTTTATGAAGCTGGACATAAGGGTGGGGGAGGTCGTAAGGGTGGAGTCCTTTCCCCAGGCCAGGAAGCCAGCCTATAAGCTTTGGGTTGATTTCGGCCCGGAAGTTGGCATCAAGCAATCCAGTGCCCAGATTACTGAGTGTTATGAAAGGGATGATTTGGTGGGCCGGCAGGTTCTGGGGGTGGTCAACTTTCCCCCGCGGCAAATCGCCGACTTCAGTTCCGAGGTGCTGGTGCTGGGGGTTTATGCCCAACAAGGTGTGGTTTTAATTCAACCGGAACAACCGGTGGAAAATGGGGTCAGGTTGGGCTAGGGAGTCCTTGGGCCCTTTTGTTTCCCGGAGATTAGGCTAAAAGAGAACCCGCCGCGGTTTATGACCGGGCGGGTTTATTTTACCTTGGCGGGCTGGGGGGGCAGCCATCCCCATTGCCACCCGGCGGACAGGCCTCCGGTGGGCAGTAGCCGTAATGGGTAATTAAGAGCCTTGAGGGGGCACGGGATTCAATTATTTGGCAGAAATTGAGGGTGCACAAGACTGTTGTGGGGGGTTCATTGGGAGATGGGGTTTCTAAACTACAGAGACAGGCGGCCTTTACCGGCTCACAAGAAATATAGGGCCTTGGCCCTTGGGTTGGGAGGTGGAGCTGAACCTGGCTAAAAAGGTCATTTATACGGGCGGTAAATGAGCACAATATGGCCGGGGGTGTTACTGAATCAGTAAGAAGGCTGATTTCCATTTCCACCTCTTGCCCAATAGTAATGATTGCTAAATTGTCCTCAGCGGTCGCTTGGCTATCGACAATATGGCATTTATTGTTTACGATGGCGCATTCGATACGGTCAATCTCATTTAAATCTAGATTAGCACAGGGTTCACCAAGGCCCTGGGGTATTGGGAACCTTTGAACGGTATTATTTGTTGTAAAACAGTGGTCCAGGATCCTTTCTAATAGTAAGCAGTCTGTTCCCACTGGGAAGGGTTCCGTTTGCCAGGGGACAAAGAGTACATTATCACTGACTGGATCCCCTGTTCCCTGAGGATTTTCCGTAGGATGAAAGGGGCCGCTGGAACTGCCCCACCAGTTGTCGGTGGCATCTACTTCCCCGGCTGTACCGTTAAAAACACCAAATTGGCCGTTCCCCGTTATATTGTTGTCGTGAATCACCGGATTTGCATTACCCGGGGAATAAAAGTAGAGGTTACTTACATAAATTCCTGCTCTCCCGTTATTTAGGATCTGGTTGTCAAGGATTGTTGGTTCTAAGGGGAAGGGATCCGGGGGAATAAAGCCACCCGGCCCCTGGGAAAAAAGAAATAGGCCATCACGGCTGGAATTGGCAATTGTATTTTCGCTAATTAGTATTTGTGGGGGCGGGGGCCCAAAGGATGGAGTCCAGCCCCAATGGATACCCGAAGGATTGCTATTTCCAATGGTGTTTCCTGTAATGATCTCGGCCATGGATTGGATAATGACGATTCCACCCTGCTCGTCGGAGCCGCCATCTCCGCAAGCGGTTATTGTATTATTTCTTATGGTTACATTGGTTTCATCCCAAGCCAGGGTAATACCGCTGTTAAAATGGTTTGTAATAACATTGTCTGCAATCAAGAGCCCTGAAGTACTTTCTCGGGCAAAAATACCATCGCTGCCGTTACTTTCTATGTTATTTTTTAAGACCTGGCTTTCACCATGGGGATAGAGGAATACTCCTACCCGCTGAAAGCCTATCTCCTGCCCGTTGTTGCTGATGGAATTTTCCTTAATTACCATGGCAGCACCATTGGCAGTTAGGATACCAGCCAAGTTGTGATTTTTGATGATGTTGTTCCTAATAATTACCCCAGTTAGGTTGGGAAAACCTGTATCCCCTACCCGGATCCCTTGGCCGGGCCCATTTTGCAGCGTAAGATTTTCTATTATTACATCCTGGGCCAGGATGTGGATAGTTGCTTCACCCACTGTCAATCCGCTGGCATCAATAATTGCCTCGCCCGCCGGAGGTATTGGCCCAGACAGGGTCAAGGGTTTATCTATAATTAGTTGCTCATTATAGATCCCCGGGGCGACATTGACAGTCCCTCCCGGTGGCGCAGCATCTATATCACTTTGGATACTCATCTTCATACCTCCCTTCCCATTATTTTATTAATGCAAAAGGGAATTTGTGACGAAAGAAAGTGGCAAGGGGATGTTTTGTTTGCCACCTTGGGGATTTC
>JAAYSG010000075.1 GCA_012518435.1 Bacillota bacterium | reverse complement strand
GAAGTAGACTGCAGAAACCTGACAATGATCGACAGCGCCGGTTTGGGATGCCTGGTCATGTTCCAAAAAAAGCTGCAAGAGCGTCAGGGCCAGCTCAGGATGACCAGGGTGCGGCATAAATACCTCCTTCACCTTTTGGACATGCTGGAACTAGACCGGGTAATTGAAATAACACAATGACCGGGGTCATGGTGCCTTTGGTCCACCCCCCCGCAGCCCTTCCCCCAAAAAATTAAAGCCCAGCATAATTACAAAGACCAATAGCGCGGGAAAAATAAGCTCCCGGGGGGCAGAGCGCATGTTGGCCACCCCCTCGGCCAGCAGGGTCCCCAGGCTGGCACGGGGGGCCGTCACCCCCAGGCCCAGGTAACTCAAAAAGGCCTCCAAAAAAACCGCCTGGGGAATGTGAAAGACCAAGGTTACAAGGAGGGGGTCCACCATATTGGGCAGCATTTCCCGCCAGAGGATACTTACCGGGCCCAGCCCCAGGGCCCGGGCCGCCAAGACAAATTCCGCCTCCCGGAAAGATAGCACCTGATTTCGCACCTGCCGGGCCAGGTCCAGCCAATAGGCCAGGCCCAGGGTAAGAAAAATTCCCTTCAACCCAGGACCCAAAACCACCAGGAAAAAAATTATGTAGAGGAGGGAAGGAACCCCATGGAGGATATCCACCAGACCCATCATATACATATCCACCCGGCCACCATACCAACCCGCCACAGCCCCATAGGGTAGCCCCAGGGCCAAATTTATTAAAACCACACCCAGGGCTATTCCCAAGGAAAGCCGGGCCCCGTAAAGGACACGGGTGAAAAGATCCCTCCCCAAGGCATCGGTCCCCCAATAGTGGGCAAGGGAGGGGGGGAGGTTGCCTTGGTCAAGGGCCTGTTCCCGGGGGGAATAGGGGGACAAGAAGGGCCATAGGAGGGAGAGGAGGGTTACCAGGCCGATGAGAAAAAGGCCCAGGAACAAATATGTCCGGGCAGCCTTGGGGCCCCCACCCCCAAAATGCACAGACCTCCCCTTCACCCCCCTTCCCCCCGTCCCGTCAGGGTAAAACGGGGATCCAGGTAGGCCAGGGCCAAATCAACCGCCAGGTTAATAGCCACCAATAAGGCACTGTAAAAGAGGGCTATCCCCATGATAACCCCATAATCCCGATTATAAATACTGTTGACAAAGTATTCCCCCAGGCCGGGCAAGGCAAAAACCCCCTCCACCACAAAGCTCCCGGTCAAAATTCCCGCCGTCAAGGGCCCCAGGTAGGCCAATACCGGCACAAGGGCATTGGGCAGGGCATGGCGGTACAAAACCATTTTTTCCCCCAGGCCCTTGGCCCGGGCCAAATTTAGATAATCGGCCGCTAAAACGGCGGCCATACTCCCTTGCACCAGCCTGGTTATCAAGGCCGTGGGAAAAAAGGCCAGGGAAAGTACCGGCAACACCAGATGGGCCGGGCCCCCCCACAGGGCCGGAGGCAGCCAACCCAACTTAAGGGCAAAAATATACAAGAGCAGGGGGGCCAAAACAAAGGTGGGAAGACTCATCCCCAGGCCCGTCAGGAAAAAAATAAACACATCCCCGGCAGACCCTCTCCCCACAGCCCCCCTTATGCCCAGGGGTATCCCCACCCAAAGGGCCAGGGATAAAGCCAAAATACCCACCGTGGCCGAGACAGGGAAGGCCTCCCACAAGAGCTGGTTCACACTCCTTCCCTGGTATCTAAAGGAGGGACCCAAATCACCCCGGATAACATGGGCCAAGAAAGCCCCGTACTGCCGCAGGATGGGCTCCCCCAGGCGATAGCGCTCCGCCAAATTCCTTTCAATGGCCTGGGGCAACCTCTTTTCCCCCGTAAAGGGCCCCCCCGGTAGCCAGTGCATCAAGAAAAAGCTAATGGTAACAACCAGCCAAAGGACCAGAACAGCCCCAGCCCCCCGGCGAAGCAAATAAGATAACATCCCCCTAGTCCCCAAGGCTGGCCCACTTAAAGTCCACCATTCCCAAGGGGGAAAGAAAAACATCCTGCAGCTCCTCCGCCTGCAGGTAGTGGCGAAGGGGAAAGTAAAGGGGGATAAGGGGCATTTCTCCCAGCAGTAGTTCCTCCGCCCGGTGATACAATTCCCGCCTGCGGGCCGGCTCCACCTCCATCTGGGCCGCGGCCAAAAGCCCATCATATTCCTCATTCTGCCACAGGGAAAAGTTGTTCCCCCCCTGGCTCAAAAATACTTCCAAAAAGCTGTTGGGGTCAATATAATCGGCATTCCAACCCACCGCCGCCAGGTCAAAATCCCCCTCTGCAGCGCTGGTTAAAAAGGTCTGCCATTCCAGCGGCCTTATGGCCAGCTCAATTCCCAGCTCCCAAAACCACATTTCCTGCAAGGCCTCCGCTTGAAGACTAAAGCCGCCCCCGGCGGGAATGAGGAGATCCAGGAGAGGGAAACCCTCCCCCCGGGGATAGCCCGCCTCTGCCAAGAGGGCCCGGGCCTCATCCCCGGCATTATCCGGGATATAAGGACCCCCCTCCCGGCGAAAATCCACCCCGCCGATTTCCACCCCTGGGGGCACCAGGGCCAGGGCAATATCCTCCCCTCCCCGGGTGACAAAATCCACCAGATCACGGCGGTTTATGGCCAAGGCCAGGGCCCGCCGCACCCGGGTATCGGCCAAGGGCCCCGCCTGGGTATTTATGTAATAGTAGTTAACGGCCAGATCCCCCCCCTGGCGCAGGCAGCCCTCCTCCTTCAGCCTCCTTAGCTCCCCGGCCGGCAGATGGTTGGCCAAGTGGATATCCCCCGCCTCAAAGAGGGCCAATTCCGTGGCCGGGTCCTCCACCAAGACAAATTCCAAACCCCCAAGCCGGACCTTATCCTTATCCCAGTACTTATCATTGGGGGCAAAGGAAAGCCGCTGCCTTCCCACCCAATTTTTTAGAACAAAGGGGCCATTGCCAATATAGGTGTCCGGATCCAACCACCAATCCCCATCCCTTTCCCCCACCAGCGGGCCATGGACGGGAAAATACGTGGGGAAGGCCACTAGGGATAAAAAGTAGCCGGTGGGATGCTCCAGGTCCACCTGGAGGGTATGGGCATCCAAGGCCTGCACCCCAATTAGCTCCGGATCCGTTATCTCGCCACTGTTAAAGGCCGCCGCATTTTCAATGACATAGAGCTGGTAAGCATACGGGGAGGCCAGTTCCGGCTGCAGAACCCGCCGCCAGCTGTAGACAAAATCCGCCGCCTGCACCGGTTCTCCATTACTCCACTTGGCATCCTCCCGCAGATAAAATGTATAAGTACAAGCATCTGGAGAAATTGCCCAATCCTTGGCCACACCCGGCACAATTTCCCCATTGGGGGCTAGGCGGGTCAGACCTTCAAAACAGGCCAAAATTGCCGTCAATTCCGGCTCCCCCGTAGCCAAGGCCGGATCCAGGGTCTGGGGCTCAGGGCCCAGGTTGTAGCGAAGGACACCCTGCTCCTCCCCCCGGTTTGCGGCACAGCCGATACAGCCCAGGACCAGCGCCATGAGGAGAAAGAATCCAATTGCCCGCCGTCTTATTTTCACCTATCCTCTCCCCCTTTTCTCTAAAGAGAAGGAAATCCCCATATCTCTACTAAATTCGCCAGAGAATGGAAAAATCCTGCCGGGTTGCAACATATCCCCCCGCCCCAAAGGGGCCTTCCGGCGCATGAAGCCCCCAGCGGCGGGGTAACTTATAGAAAAACCCGGGCCCAGGGCCCGGGGGAGAAAGGGGTTGTCGGTATCCTAAAACCACTTTATTTTATAACCGCCCTTTTATCTGGCATGGCCATGGCCCTTCAGGGTTCCTTAAATTCCGCCCTGGGCAAGGTCATTGGCCTTTGGGAGGCCACCCTTATGGTGCATATCATTGGTACGGCCACGGTGGGGGCCCTAATCCTCCTCACCCCCCTTGACCAGGGGGAATTGGCCAAGCTCTCCCATACCCCCTGGTATACCCTTTTGGGGGGAATTTTGAGTGTGGCCATTGTGGCCCTGGTGGCCTACAGCATCCCCCAATTGGGTGTGGCCATTGCCACCACAGCCATCATCGTGGCCCAGGTATCCACCGCCCTCCTCATAGATCATTTGGGCCTCTTTGGCTTGGAGGCCATCCCCTTCACCTATCAGAAACTGGTGGGTATGCTACTCCTGGCCGGGGGGGCCCTCCTCATGCTTTACAATTCTTAAGCAGTAATGCTGGGCCAGGAGCAGTAGCCCCCTTATTTAGAAGAAAACCGGACCCCCCGTAAATAATCCGGGAGCAAAAGCACCAAAAGGGTGAAGATCTCCAACCTGCCCAAGAGCATCAAGAGGGATAAAAAGAGTTTCACCCCGGGGGAAAAGGCCAGGAAGTTTTCATAGGGCCCCATTATATGCAGGCCCGGGCCTGCATTGCCCAGGGATGTGGCCACCGCCGTCAGGGCAAGGGGGAGCTCAACACCAAACCACATCAAGACCAGGCTACCCAGCAAAAAAATGCCGATATAAAGGAAAAGAAAACCCACGATGCCGGCAATAACCCTTTCCGGCAGTACCTTGTTGCCCAGGCGCAGGGGGATAACGGCCCGGGGGTGAAGGAGCCGCCGGATTTCCCGATAACCATACTTAAAAAGGACCAACACCCGAATCTGTTTCAGGGCCCCCGCCGTGGAGCCGGCACAACCCCCCACAAACTCCAAAAACAAAAGCAAACCCTGGGAAAAGGGGGGCCACCGGCTAATATCCGCCGTGACAAAACTGGTTGTGGTGGCAATGGAAACCACCTGAAAGCCCCCATGGCGAAGGGAGGTGAGGATACTGCCATAATGGGATCGCCAAAGATTAATTGTAATTAAAAGTGTCGCCACCACCAGCCCAAGGGTGTAAAACCTAAATTCGGCATTCCCCCATAGGGCCCGGGGTTTACCCGTCAGGGCCCGGTAGTGAAGGGAAAAGTTGGCCCCGGCCAAAAACATAAAGAGTAAAATAACAACCTCGATGTAAAGGCTGGCAAAGGCCCCCACACTCAGGTTGCGGGTGGAATAACCCCCGGTGCCCATGGTGGCAAAGGTATGGGTTAGGGCATCAAAAAGGGACATGCCCCCCAAAAGTAAGAGGAGGGTCTGTAGGAGCGACAGGCCCCCATAGACAAACCACAGGGTGCGGGCCGTATCGGCAACCCGGGGCAAAAATCTTTCCGCCGTCGGGCCCGGCACCTCAGCCCGGAAAAGCTGCAGCCCCCCGCTGGCCAAGTGGGGTAAAATTGCCAGGGAAAGGACAATAATTCCCATCCCCCCCAGATAGTGGGTAAAGCTGCGCCAAAACAAAATGCCCTTGGCCTGGGCCTCGATGTCCGCCAAGATGGTGGCCCCCGTTGTGGTAAAGCCCGACATGCTTTCAAAAAAGGCATCAACCGGGGTGGGGGCCGTCCCGGCAAAAAGGAAGGGAAGGGAACCAAAGGCTGCAGCCAAAAGCCAACCGGCGGCCGCCACGGCAAAGCCCTCCCGGCTATTGAGGTCCTTGGCCGGTGGGGTGAAAAACCGCAGGGTAAGCCCAAACAAGATGGTAATTACCCCCGACCACAATAGGGGCCCCGGATCCTCGCCATAAAAAAAAGAAAAAATCAGGGGGATAAACATCAAAACCCCCAAAAAAATTAGTAAGGTAGCCATTATATTAGCCACTGGCCCAACCCGCATGCTTATCCTCCCCTAACCTGGGCCGTAAAATAAGCAGCCGCCGTAGCGGCCGTCTCGGGCCGGGTAATAACCACAACCCGGTCCCCGGCCAATAAATAATCATCACCCCGGGGGATAATAACTTCCTTCCCCCGGTAGATACTGCCCAGCAAAACCCCCCGGGGCAGCCGCAATTGCCGCACCTTTTTGTTCACATCCCGAAAGTCGGGCCCAATGGCCAGTTCCATCACTTCCACCTGATCTTCCCGCAAAATTGATACCGAAAGCACAGATTCCCTGCGGATGAGGGATAAGATAAGGCTGGCCGTAATCTGTCGGGGATGGACGGCCTCGTAAAGGCCCAGGGTATAGACCAGAGGAGCATAGGCAGGATTATTTACCTCCAGGATTACCTTGCGCACGCCAAAATGCTTGGCCAAGAGGCAGGAGAGAATATTGACCTCATCATTCCCCGTCACGGCCACAAAGGCATCCATTTCCTCAATGCCCTCTTCCCGTAAAAGTTCCAAATCCGTGCCACAGCCCGCCAAAACCAAGACATCCTTCAAATCCTCCGCCAGTTCCCGGCAGCGGTCGGCCCGCTGTTCAATAAGTTTCACCGAAAATCCCAGGGCCTTGTGTCCCTGCAGCCGGTGGGCCAGCTGGTGGCCAATTTTGCCGCCGCCCACAATCATCACCCGGCGGATGCGTTCCTTGCCCTTGCCCGTCAAAAAACCCATGGCCGACATGGAACCGGTTTTGCCGATGACAAAAACGGTATCATCGGCTTGGATAATGTCGCTGCCACCGGGAATAATGGCCTCATCATTGCGGGCAATGGCCCCAATAAGGCAAGAAATGGGCAGGTCCATAATCCTCTTTCCCACGATGGGGGCCTCGCCATCGACACGAAAACCCAAGGTTTGCACCTTCCCCTTGGCAAAGTATTCCACATCGGTGGCCGCTGGGTTTTTAAGAATCTTGACAATTTCCAGGGCCGCCACCCGCTCGGGGTTAATTATCAAATCAATCCCCAAAAATTCATTGGACAATACCGCATGATCCCGCCCGTATTCCCCGTTGCGCACCCGGGCCACGGTCTTTTCCACCCCATAGCGCTTGGCCGTCATACAGGCCATAACATTCGATTCATCCAGGCCCGTTACGGCAATGAGGAGACTTGTCCTCCTCACCCCCGCCTCCTCCAGCACCCGGGCACTGGCTCCATTACCCACAATAGCCAAGACATCCAGGGTGTTGTTCACCCTTTCCACCAGGGCAGGATCCTTGTCTATGACCACCACATTTTGCTTGTCCCGGGATAGACGGGCTGCAATTTCGTACCCCACCTCCCCGGCCCCCACCACAATAATCTGCACTCTTCCAACCTCCCCCAAGATTGCCCCCAACGGTCAGACAATCTTTGGCCCAAAATTCGGCTCTATTTTCCCCCAAGTCGCATAATCTATTATATAGCATCCGGCCAATTCAACAAGACCTGAGCCCAAGAAGTTGGCGGGGGATGTCCCCGCGGCAGATAAATACATCTGGGAAACATCCCCTAAAGAAAGGAGGAATAAAAATGGCAGGCGATTATTCCCTGGTCATAGATGTTCCCGGCCGTACCCTCCAGGTGGAGTTGGGGGGCCGGCGCTACAGTTCCTACCCCGTGGCCGTGGGCAAACCCTCCACCCCCACCCCCCGGGGCACCTTTACCATTGTGGAAAAAATTCTCCACCCCGGCAGTGTCTATGGCACCAGGCTCCTGGCCTTAAGCAAGCCCTACTACAGCATCCACGGCACCAACGCCCCGGAACTCATCGGCCAGGCTGTCTCCAACGGCTGTGTCCGCATGTACAATCAGCAGGTGGAAGAGGTCTATTCCCTGGTTGACCTGGGTACCCCGGTCTACATCCCCAAGGGGGCCGAACATTGGCATGAAGCCGACCCGGGGAAAATGGAAAAACCCTCCGGAAGAAGGGTCTATTATGTGCGGCCGGGGGATTCCCTCTGGTCCATAGCCCAGGCCCACCGGACCAGGGTGGAGGAAATCCTCCGCCATAATCCCAGCATCCACAACCCCGACCACCTCTTCCCCGGCCAGGAAATTTGGTTACCCTAGGGGCCTTTAACCTGTACGCCATAGGCCCGGGGACACTCCCCAACGGAGGAGACGATGGGAAACAAGCTTCGGTTTCCTTTATTCATGTCCCAATGCCGTTTTGGGAGTGTCTCCCCCACCCCTAGTCCGCCCCCAACATCTGCGTCAACTCCACGGGGGGGATAAACTCACCCTTCTTATAAACCCGCATATTCCCCGCCGACAGCTCATCGATGAGAATAATCTCCCCCGCCTTGGTCCTGCCGAATTCCAGCTTGATATCATAGAGCTCCAGGCCCTTTTCCCAAAGGAAATCCCTTATGAGGGAGGAGATCTTCACCGTGCTTTCCTTTATCTGGGCAAAGGTGGTGGCGGTCATTATGCCCAGGGCCCCCAGGCCCTCGACCGTCACCAAGGGATCACCCCTTTCATCATCCTTTAAGGTCGCCTCCACATAGGCATCCAGCCTATCCCCCTCATTAACATAGGCCCCATAGCGGCGGAGGAAACTGCCCACGGCACGAAAACGGCAAATAAATTCCACTCCCTGGCCCAGGGGCTGGGCGGCGATGACATCCATGGTGCCGGCCTCCACATCGGCGTCTAGGTAATGGGTCCTAATCCCCGCCCCATTTAAAAGGAGAAAAAACATCTTGGAAACCCTCAGGTTGCCCTTCCCCATCCCCTCTATGCTAAAGGCAACCTTATTGGCTCCGGGGTCAAAAACCCCCCCTTCCCCAGTCACATCATCCTTAAAGAACAGGCGGTACCTCCCCTGCCCCAAATCATAGACATCCTTTGTCTTTCCCCTATAGACCCTTTTCATGCTATCCCTCCTTAAAATGGGGGAAACCGCCCCCAGCACCCCCTCACCTAAAATAAGTCAAGGCGGCGGCAAACATCCCCCAGGCCCCATCCTCGGTACAAACATTCCTGTAAAGGCCCGGCCCCATCCTCTCCCCATGCCCCATGCGGCCAAAAATCCGCCCATCGGGGGAGGTAATTCCCTCTATGGCATAATAAGAACCCGCCGGATTATATTGGCTATCCATACTTGCCTCCCCGGCCAGATCCACATACTGGGTCGCTATTTGGCCCCGGGACACTAAGGTTTTAAAGGTTTTGGCATTACACATAAAGCGCCCCTGGCCGTTGGCAAAGGCCACCGTCTGGATATCCCCCACCTGACAATGGGACAACCAAGGGGAGAGGGTGGAAACCACCCGGCACCTAACCAGTTTGGCCCGAAAGCGGCCAATTTTGTTTGTCGTCAGGCTGGGCCAGTCCTCCTCCATTGCCCTAATTTCCCCAAAGGGCAAGAGTCCCAGCCTAAGCAGGGCCTGAAAACCGTTCCCCAGACCGGCCAGGAGGGTGTCACCCTTCTCCAAAAAGTTCCCCAAGGCCTCCACAATTTCCGGCCGCCAAAAAAAGGAAGAAATCAATTTGGCAGCCCCATGGGGCTCATCGCCCCCCGCGCTCCCGGCGGGAAGAAGGAGGATCTGGGCTCCCTTCATGCCCCGGACCAAGGCCTCCGCCGATTCCTCCAGATCCCGGGGAGTCAGATCCCTGATTAAAAGGGGCTCAACCTTGGCCCCGGCCACGGTAAAGGCCCGCTGGGCCTCATACTCCCCATTGGTCCCGGGAAAAACAGGGATTAGGACCCTGGGCTTAACCTTGGGAGAGGGTCTAGCCCCCAGCCTCCCCACCCCAGCCCCCCCCGATGCCTTCCCCCGGAAGGATAAGGTTTCCCCTTCTTCGGCCCCAGGGGGGGTTTCGACGGGGAAAACCCCCGCCAAGGGTTTTTTATAAAGCCCCTCCATTACCTCCAGATCAACCCTTTCCTGCCCCCGGCAAATGACATAATCTGCCAAGGTCCTACCCAAAAGGCACACATTGCCCCAGCCCGCCAATTCCTCCTCCAGCCCAAGCCCCCCATCCCCCTCCTCCACTAGGAAGGAAGCATAATTGGGGGCCACGGCCTGCGAAAGGGAAAGATCCGGGGTCAGGGCAAAGCCCAGGCCATTGCCCAGGCACATCTTAAAGATGGCGGCCAGGACCCCTCCAAAGGTGGGGGTGAAGGCGCTGGCCACCCTCCTTTCCCGTAAAAGCCTGGCCACAGCGGCAAAATAATCCCCCAGCCCTTCTCCCCGGGGCAGCCCCTCTGCCCCCACCGGGGGTGAAAGGAGGTAAACCCGGCTGCCCGCCCTTTTAAATTCCGGGCTGATGATATGACCGGCCTTGCCCACGGCAACGGCAAAGGAAATTAGGGTCGGGGGAACATCCAGATCCTCAAAGCTACCACTCATGGAATCCTTGCCCCCAATGGAGGCCAGGCCCAGATCCAACTGGGCCGCCAAGGCTCCCAGTAGGGAGGCGAAGGGTTGCCCCCAGCGGCGGGGGTCATCCCCCAGCCTTGCAAAATACTCCTGAAAGCTGAGGTAGCACTGGGATAAATCCCCCCCCGCCGCCACTATCTTGGCAACGGATTCCAGGACAGATAGGAAGCCCCCGGCATACTGGTTCCTGCTGCTGAGAAAGGGATTAAAACCAAAGGACATGAGGGTACAGGTCTCCGTCTCCCCCTTTAGAAGGGGGATCTTGGCCGCCATGACCTGGGCCGGGGTCCGCTGCCTCCGGCCCCCCAGGGGGTTTAAAAGGGTGCCGCCCCCGGCCGTGGCATCAAACCCTTCCCTCAGGCCCCTTTGGGAGCAAATATTAAGATCCTGCACCAGATCCCGGAGGCACCCCTCCAGAGAAGATGTATTGTAGGGCCCCTCCCCCCCATCCCTTAGGGGAGGAAACTCCTCCACCTTTACCCGGGCATACTTGGGGGCCCCATTGCTGGCCAAAAAGTCCCGGGAAATATCCACAATGTTTTTGCCCCGCCAGGTCATTTTTAAGCGGGGTTCCTCTGTAATTTCCGCCACCACCGTGGCCTCCAGGTTTTCCTCCCTGGCCAGGGCCAAAAATTCCGCCCCATCCTTGGCGGCAATAACCACCGCCATCCGCTCCTGGGATTCACTGAGGGCCAGCTCCGTACCGTCCAGCCCCGGATACTTGACGGGCACCCTATCCAGATCCACCTTCACCCCGGGGGCCAATTCCCCAATGGCAACGGCCACCCCGCCGGCGCCAAAATCATTGGCCCTCTTAATCATGGCCGTCACCTCAGGCCTGCGGAAAAAACGCACAAGCTTCCTTTCCTCCAGGGGGTTCCCCCTTTGCACCTCAGAACCTCCCTGGGCCAGGGAAGAAGTGGTGTGGGCCCGGGAGGAACCCGCCGCAGCCCCAATGCCATCGCGGCCGGTGCGCCCGCCCAAGAGCACAACCACATCCCCCGGCTGGGGTTCCTCACTCTTTACGTTCTCCTTGGCCACGGCCCCCACCAGGGCCCCCAGCTCCATCCGCTTGGCCCGGTAGCCCGGATGATAAATTTCCCTCACCAGGCCCATGGCCAGGCCAATTTGGTTCCCATAGGCCGAGCTCCCTGCGGCAGAGCGGACCCCCAGCACCCGGGGGTGGAGTTTGCCGGGAATTAGTTCCGCCGCCGGTACCGTGGGATCCGAGGCTCCCCCCACCCGCATGGCCTGATACACATAGGCCCGCCCCTACAGGGGATCCCTGATGGCCCCACCCACACAGGTGTTGGCCCCCCCAAAGGGTTCTATCTCTGTGGGATGATTGTGGGTTTCGTTTTTGAAGAGGAGGAGCCAGTCCTCCTCCCTCCCATCCACATCCACCTTTATTTCCACGGTATAGGCGTTGATCTCCGGGGAATCATAAAGATTTGCCAATAGGCCTTGGGCCTTGAGGTAGCGGGCTCCAATGGTGGCCAGGTCCATGAGGGTTATGGGGCCGGTCTGGCCCAATTCCTCCCGCAGGGCCAAATACCTTTCATAGCCCCTTTTGCTGGCCCCATCCGCAATATCCACCTCCTCTAGCTGGGTGGAAAAGGTTGTGTGGCGGCAGTGATCCGACCAATAGGTATCAATAAGCCTTATTTCCGTTACCGTGGGTTCCCGCCCCTCCCGGGCAAAGTAATCCTGGCAGAGGGTCAAATCCCCCAAATCCATGGTCAGGCCCTGGGCGGCGGCCACTTCCTTCAGCCCCTCCCCATCCAGGGTCAAAAAACCCTCAATAAGCCCCACATCCGCCGGCCTGGGGCTGGGTGGGGCCAGGGTTTTCGGTTTGGCCCAGTCCCCCTCCCAAGATTCCACCGGGTTAAGAAGGTAGTCCCGGATGGCCTCCTCCTCCTCTGCTGTAATTTCTCCCTCCAGAACATAGATCTGGGCGGTCCGCACCCGGGGCCTCTCCCCCCCGGCCAAAAACTGCAGGCACTGCGCGGCGGCCACGGCCCTTTGATCAAACTGTTCCGGCAGCATCTCCAAAAGGAGGGTCTTCCCCTCCACGGGGGGGAATTCCCGGTAGGCAAAGCTGACATTGGGCTGGGCAAAGATGAGGGGAATACTCCTTTCCCAGGTCTGGCTGTCCAGCCCCTCAACATCATACCTATTTATTAGCCGCAGCCCCGTCAGGGAGTTTATTTTTAAAAAGTCCCTTATCTCCTCCAAAAGCAGTCGGGCCTCCACGGCAAAATCCTCTTTTTTCTCCGTATAAATTCTTCGCACCATTTTCTATGCCCCGCCATCCTTTCTCTTTTCCAAGGCCCTCTGGCCAATGTCTCGCCGGTAATGCATGCCGGGAAAATGAATCTTCCCCATCCCCCGGTAGGCCTTGCCAATGGCCGCCTCCAGATCCGGAGCCGTGGCCGTAACCCCCAGCACCCTTCCCCCGGCGGTATACAATTTACCATTCCTAGAGGCGGTGCCAGAATGATAGACCACAGCATCCGCCAATTCGCCCATGCTTATTTCCCAGCCCGTTTCATAGTCCCCCGGATACCCCTTAGAGGCTGCCATGACACAGGCCGCATGGGCGGAGGAAAAGTCCACCGGTACCTTGGCCAGCCTCCCCTGGATAGTAGCCTTTAGCACCTGCAAGAGATCCGTTTTCAAAAGGGGTAAAACCGCCTGGGCCTCCGGATCGCCAAAGCGGCAGTTGTATTCTATTACCTTGGGGCCCGCCGGGGTTAGCATGAGGCCAAAGTAGAGGCAGCCCTGAAAGGGCCTCCCCTCTTTCTCCAGGGCCTGCACCGTGGGCCGGTAAATATGTTCCCAACAGTAGCGGTGGATCTCCTCAGTATAATAGGGATTGGGGGCAATAACCCCCATGCCCCCCGTATTTGGCCCCTCATCCCCATCCCCTACCCGCTTGTGATCCATGGAAGAAACCATGGGAACCACCGTCTTACCATCACAAAAGGTCAGCATGGTCACCTCGGGCCCGGTCAAGAGCTCCTCAATGACAACCCTGTTCCCACTGGCACCGAAAACCCTTTCTGCCATGATGGCATTAATGGCCTCCACCGCCTCCTCCCTGGTTTGGGGGATAATAACCCCCTTGCCGGCGGCCAGGCCATCGGCCTTGATGACATAATCCAATTCTTCCCTGTTTTGGACAAAATTCAGGGCCTCTCCATGGTCGGCAAAGACCATATATTCAGCAGTGGGAATACCATATTTCCTCATCAACTCCTTGGCAAAGACCTTGCTTCCCTCAACAAGGGCCGCATTTTTCCGCGGGCCAAAGGCCAAAATTCCCGCCTCGGTCAGTAGATCCACCAGGCCCAGGGTCAAGGGGGCCTCCGGGCCCACCACCACCAGATCCACCGCCTTTTGGCAGGCAAAATCCCTAATGGCCTCCACCTCCGTGGCCGCAATATCCACCAAAAGGGCCTCCCCCACCATGCCCCCATTGCCCGGCAGAGCATAGATGGTCTCTATCCCGGGGTTTTTCCCCAGGGCCTTGAGAAGGGCATGCTCCCGGCCCCCACCACCCACAATAATTATCTTCATAATCTCTCCTATCCCCTTCTTTAATGATGAAAAAGCCTAATCCCCGTCAAGGCCATAACCATACCATGGCGGTTGCAGGCCTCTATTACCAAATCATCCCGAATGGAACCGCCGGGTTGGGCAATATAGCGTACCCCACTCTTGGCCGCCCTTTCAATGTTATCGGCAAAGGGGAAGAAGGCATCACTGCCCAGGGAAACACCGGTAACCTGCCCCAAAAAGTCTGTCTTCTCCTCCTCTGTCAAGGGTTGGGGGCGCCGGGAAAAAAGATCCTGCCACACCCCATCCGCCAAGAGGTCAGCACCGGCCCGGGAAAGATAAAGATCCACGGCATTATCCCTTTCCGCCCGGCCCAGGCCCTCCTTAAAGGGCAGCGCCAAAACCTTGGGATGGCGCCGCAGTTGAAAGACATCGGCCTTATCCCCGGCCAGCCTGGTGCAGTGAATCCGCGATTGCTGGCCCGCCCCCACCCCAATTGTCTGCCCATCTTGCACATAGCAGACGGAATTGGACTGGGTGTACTTGAGGGTGATGAGGGCCAAGAGTAAATCCCTGACGGCGGCCTGGGGCAGCTCCCTTTCCCTGGTAACCACATTTTGCAGCTGATCGGGGGTAATCCTAACCTCATTCCTTTCCTGCTCAAAGGTAATCCCATACACCTGCCTTCTTTCCAGCGGGGCGGGTTGGTAATCCCGGGCCATTTTTATGACAATATAGCTGCCCCTCCTCTTGGCCCGCAGGATTTTTAGGGCCTCCTCCTCATAGGCCGGGGCAATTATGCCATCGGAAACCTCCCGGGCAATGAGCCGGGCAGTGGATACATCGCAGGTGCCGGAAAGGGCAATAAAATCCCCAAAGGAACTCATCCGGTCGGCCCCCCGGGCCCGCACATAGGCCGTGGCCTGGGGGGAGAGATCCTCCCCGGCGACAAAATACATGGCCCTATCCACCTTCCTTAGGGGCAGGGCAATGGCGGCCCCCGCCGGGCTAACATGCTTAAAGGAGGCAGCGGCGGGCATCCCCGTGGCCTCCGCCAGTTCCCGCACCAACTGATAGGCATTTAGAGCATCCAGGAGGTTTATGTAGCCCGGCTGGCCGTTTAAAATGGTCAGGGGCAGTTGCCCACCCTCGGCCATAAAAATCCGGGCCCCCTTCTGGTTAGGGTTGCACCCATACTTTAATTGCATTTCCTTCATCATTGCATCCCACCTTTTCTCTGCTACAAGCCAGCTTAATTTCCGTCCCGGCCTTGCTCCCCCAAATCCGAGAGCTTGTTGTATATTACACTTTGGTATTTACCCGTGGCCAGATGAAGGTAGCGGACAAAGAGGGCCACCTTGTTCTCCCGGTGCAGGCTAGCCCACAGTTCTTGGCCAAAGGCTGCCCCAGCATCCCCCAGGGCCAGGGGCACCGGTTCTCCCCCAAAGGATGGCAGGGGGTTGCCATCCCCCTTGTATGTATGGATAAGATGTCCCTCCCCGGGGAGGGGGTCCTCATATTCATAAAAAAACCTTCTGACGGCCCTGCCTTCCCCCGGGCATTTTTTTATAATGCTGAGGCGGTAGGAAAACTTCCCCTCCTTTAGGGTGGCCAAGCCGCTGATCCGGGGGGTATAGTTGGGGGCATCGGGCTCATAGGTCCTGGTCCGCAGGGCAGCGGCAAAGGACTCCCCCCTCTGTAAATAGGCGAAAATGGTATCCGTCTGATCCCCATTGGTCACAATGGTATTAGAGCCCCAGACCCGCACCGGGTGATAGATAATCAAGGAAGGATCCTCCACCAGGGCCGGATCATAGGCCTGGGTTTTAATTCCCTCCCCACACTGGGTAAATATACGGTTGCGGCTGTTTACACTGCGGCCCATAAGAAAGTAAGCCACCAGGCCATACTTCCCCCCGGGGTCCAGGCCCATGATGATGCCCCGCCCGGGGTAAGAATTTCCTTGGAAGTAGGTCTTTACATCCCACCTATTAGGCATTTCCCCTTCCCCCCATCTTCTCCAAAATTCCGGTTTTACCCAATTCAATCCCCACTTTAGCCCCCCGGCGTGCCCCCATCCTCCCCCAGCTCCCGGCACACCTTCTCCACCGCCAGGGGCAGCAACACCCACTCTGCCTCCTCCATAACCCGCCTCCCCAGGCTTTCCGGAGTGTCATCATCCTTAACCTCCACAGCCCTTTGAAAGATAATCTCTCCCCCATCGGGTATTTCATTGACAAAGTGCACCGTGGCCCCCGTCACCTTCACCCCGTAATCCAGGGCGGCCCGGTGTACCTTAAGGCCGTAAAAACCCCGGCCGCAAAAGGAGGGAATAAGGGAAGGATGCACATTGATGATGGGAATGGTACAGGCGGCAATAAAGTCGGGGCTGAGGATGGTGATAAAGCCCGCCAAAACCAAAAGGTCTATTTCCTCTTCCCGCAGGATCCGGAGTATATTCTCCTCCAGGACCTCCCTCTTATTCCTTTCCACAACATAGCTCTTAACCCCCGCCCTTTTGGCCCTCTCCAGGGCATAGGCCCGGGGGTTATCGGAAATAACCGTCACAATCTCCCCCGCCGCAATGCGGCCCTCCCCCTGGGCATTTAGTAGGGCCTGGAGGTTTGTCCCTCCCCCCGAAACCAAGACCGCCACCCTTTTTCTTTCCCTTCTTGCCTCACCGCCCATTCCTACCATTCCCCCACTAGGCAATAATAACCCCTTCATCCCCGGCCACCACCTCCCCAAGCACATGGGCCCCCTCCTCCCGCAAAATATCCAGGGCAGGCTCCACATCCTGGGGGGAAACTATGACAGTCATCCCCACCCCCATATTAAAGGTGTTGAACATATCCCGCTGGGGAATGCCCCCCTCCGCAGCCAGAATGGAAAAGATGGGTGGCACCTGCAGCCTTTTTAGGGCAATACGGGCCGACAGACCCGCCGGAAGGCTGCGGGGAATATTCTCATAGAGGCCACCCCCGGTAATGTGGGCAAGCCCCTTAACCTTGACCTGGGCCAAAAGGGATAAAATGGGGGCCACATAAATTTTTGTCGGTGTCAGCAGGGCTTCACCCAGGGAGGAGGCCAAATCGGCATAGTAAATATCAAGACTTCTTTCCCCCACGGCAAAAACCTTCCGCACCAGGGAAAAACCATTGGCGTGGATCCCGGAGGAGGGCAGGGCAATAATAACATCACCCTCCTCAGCCTCTTCCCCCTTCACCAGCCTCCCCTTATCCACAATTCCCAGGGCAAAACCCGCCAGATCGTACTCATCCTCCCGGTAAAAACCCGGCATTTCCGCCGTCTCCCCCCCAATTAGGGCCGCCTGGGCCTCCCGGCATCCGGCGGCG
>JAAYSG010000074.1 GCA_012518435.1 Bacillota bacterium | reverse complement strand
TCAGGGCCCCAATTTGCTCCTTAACGGCCTTTTCCCGGCCCGAGATAATGCCGGTGGTACTCTTGGTAAGGCCCGTTAAATCTTCCAGGAGATCATCCCCCAGGGCCTTAAAGAGCCTGGCCACCCCCTCCGGATCCTCCCGGAGCTGGGCCAAAAACCGGGCCTCATCCAGTTCCAGCTTCCCCGTGGCCGCGGTCCCGGTACCAATTTTACCGGTAGTGATGCCTAAGTGCATCAAGGTATTCAACTCCCGGGGCAGACCCTCCACAACACTGCCCACCTTCTGGCGCAGGTTGCTTTGAATCTGCATCAGGGCCCCTTCGGCAAAGAGGGTGCCCTTGGCCTTGGTATCCACATCATAGCGGAGCTGGCTGGTAATAAAATCAAAGGTAGAATTGTACTGCTCGATAAAACCCTTGACCACCGCCAAGGCCCTGTCGGTATCTTGGCTGACAGTAACGGTGGTGGTCCCTTCCCCGGTTAGGCGCAGGCTCAGGCCGGGGATAACATCCCTGAGGGTGTTGGTGGTGCTGTCTACCCTCACCCCATCTATATATACCTCGGCCGGGGTAGCCTCCCTTACCTCCATGTCTGCCTGGGTCAATTTCAAGCCGGCAAGAATATCCCCGGCCAGATCATCGGCCAAGGTAAAACTGCCCAAACCTTCTCCGGTAATAATCAGGTGGCCATCCACCAGACTGGCCCGCACCCCGGCCCCAGCGGCATTTATCTTTTCCATAACCGCCGTCAGGCTGTCGCCGGCCTCTAGGCCTAGCTCCCAGTTTTTATCTCCCGCGGCATCTGCAATTATGAGGTTACCTTCTAGCCCCAAGGCAGCCTTTATATCCCCATGCCGGCCCGAGGTGTTGCGCTGGGTCACGGCCAGTTGCCTTACCTCCACCTCATAGGATGCCGCTTGGGCCCCAGTCTGGGTGGCCACCGAGACAACACCATCACTGCCGGTGCTGGCCCGCATGCCTGTATATGTAGATGCCGTCCGCAATTCCCCCACCCGGTTTAAAAGGCTGGTCAGCCGAGAGCGGACATCCCGCCAGGCAGCGGCCTTGCGCTCCAGTTCCAACTGCCGCTGTTCCAGGCGCACCACCGGTTGCCGCTCCAGGGCCATCAATTGGCGCAGCAGTTCCTCGGTTTCTAAGCCAGAAACAATACCACCTATTTGAAAACCCGCCATAACCTTTGCCACCATCCTTTATTTGGGCCCCGGGGGGGCGGGGTATTATTAAACACGTTCATCCAACAATAACCCCACCATCTCCCGAATATGGGCCACAATATTCAAAAATTCCTCCGGGGGAATTTCCTTAATAACCTCCTGGCTCAGGCCATCGATGACAAAGACCTGCATCCTTTCGCTGGCCTCGTGGATGGAAAATTTGAGCCTTTTATTCACATATTCCGTAGTCCGGGCCAGCCTTTCGATGGCCTTTTCCAAGGATTCCCGGGTCATCTCTTGGGGATAATCCCGGCTTTCCTCAACTTTCACCGGGGCCGGTTTTTCCGCCCCGGGGATGGGGTCGGAGGGGGCCACGGTGCGGGCGATATCAAATTCACTGCTGACAGGGTTGATCTTCATCTTTATCCAACCCCCCTTTTTTCATCCTTCGTAAGTAACTGAAAATACTTGCGGGGGGGCAGGGCCCCTTGGCAAAGCCGCTGACTTTAGACTTGCTGCCCGACAACCTCAAGGGGTTATTAATTCTTAGGGCGGCAAGGATGGTGGAAGCGGCGGCAAAGGGGCTGGACCCCCACAAGCACTAGATTCCAGCGGGCGGGTTTGACCCCGCCCATATTCCCCCTAACTTAGCCCAGAAGTTGCAATACCGACTGGGGCCGCACATTGGCATTGGCCAACATGGCAGTACCGGCCTGGATGAGGATTTGGTTCTTGGTAAATTCCATAATCTCCTGGGCCATGTCCACATCCCTAATGCGAGATTCCGCCGCCGTCAGGTTCTCCGCCGCCACACCCAGGTTGGCAATGGTGTGCTCCAGGCGGTTTTGCACAGCCCCTAACTTGGAGCGCTCTTCAGACACAATATTGAGGGCATCTTGGATGGTTGTAATGGCGGCATCGGCGGCCTTCTGGGTGGAGACATCAATACCATCGCCAGCGCCGATGGTGATTTCTTCTACAACTAAGGTAGTATCTTCAAGTATATCGCCTTCTATTTTGAACAATGCTGTCCCATCAAGGGGATCGATGAATGAATCTGTACCATTCCAAACCCCGACCACATTTTCTGCACTGTCCAGAAGGAGATAGTCGTCCACACCAAATCCCGGGTATATTGCTGCATCAGATGCATCCTTATTTAGTTTGACCTTATATTCCCCCGGTGTCAACTTGGCATCTTCGCTAATCTGGGCAGTGGCGGTAGCGGTGGCGGTGAAACTTGTAAGCTTATCATCATCATACGTAGGATCAATCTTTACCTTGCCGGAGATAACCGGATCCTTGAATTCGATTTTTGCTGCATCAACTCCCACTGCACTTCCCAATCCTTCAACATCTACTGCTTTCTCTATGGCTA
>JAAYSG010000073.1 GCA_012518435.1 Bacillota bacterium | reverse complement strand
CTTGGCCCGGGCCTGAAATTGGGGATCCTGGAGCAACTGGGCCCAGGCCTGCCGCAATTCTGTCAGCTGGGGCAGGAGCAGCTCCAAAATGGGTTGAATCTGCCGGTAGAGGGCCCCTATGCCCCCGGCCCGGATGGTGCCGCCGATGAGGTTGCCCTTAATGGCAATACTTCCGGCGGCCTCCAGGTGGGCATGATTGACATTGCGGTAGACGGTAATATTTCCCCCGGCCGTCACCTTCATATTTTCCACCACTCGGCCGTGGATCAACACATCGCCGTGGAAGTTGACATTACCCGTTGCCAGGGAGACATCCCCCCGCTCCACCAAGACCGCCATTACCTCCAGGCGGCCACCCTTTTTAAGCATTGGCCGCCCACCAATGGTGGAAAAGGCTTCCCTGCCATCGGGGGTAATTTCCACCCCCTTGCCGGCAATTAGTTCCATCTCCTTGGGCAGCCGAGATTCAATGGCCTCGCCGGTGACGGCCCGTCCCGGCTGGCCCCTATAGGAGGGATGCAACACCGCGATACGGGTTCCGGGGGGAACCGTGGGAATCTCAATACGCTCCCGGTAGTCGACCCTTTCCTCCCCCACCGGTTTAATTATCCGTTCCTCCAGGCTAAAAAAGTGTTCTATGCGGGCATCCCTACTCTCCTCCGGCGGTGTCCCCCGGGCCACCACCAGGGGTTCCCCAGAGGCCAGCTCCACCGCCCTGCGCAGGGCCTCCTCATCAATACCAACACAAATACCCTGGGCGGTAAGTTCTTCCCGCACATCGCTAATGGTTATGGGAGGCAGGCCCTTCTCCTTAACCCCCTCCACCCGCGCCGCCGTGGTGGCCTCCAGGTCGGGGAGGCTGTAATTTTCCCCCGGATCATAGTGAACTTCCAAGGTGGCCTGCAATTTGTCCGGGGATACCACAACCTTTATCTCCCTTTTCCCGCTCCTCTTTAGGGGTTCAATCCTCACATCGGCCGCCGCCCTTACCGGTGTGGGTTCCTTCACCACCTGACCGGCCAGCCAAATCCTAACCCCTTTTCCCGGGGCAATGGTGGGATACTTTCCCGTCCCTTCAGGCTCTGTCAAAATCACCTGTCCCTTCTTTAAGGTCAGGGTGCCGTCCTTGTTCCCGGTCACGGTTTCCTTTGCCATCTCACACCCCCCTTTCAGCCCACGGGTAAGTATTGATTGCGGGCTTCCTTTATCCCTGGCCAAGGGCCCAATTGAACCCTTATTTTAGTTCTTCATAGGCCCTGGCCACAGCCTTAAAGTCTTCCCAAAAGGGCCGCTTCCGCCCCGGATCCCGCAGGAGGGCCGCCGGGTGGAAGGTGGGCAGGAGCATTATTTCTCCCCGCTGAACCCACCGGCCCCGATGGCGGGTAATTCTAAGCTGGGGGCCAATTAAATTCTGGCCGGCCAAGGCCCCCAAACAGACAATTATCCGGGGTTTTATGAGGCGGATCTGCCCCTGCAAGTAAGGGCGGCAGGCCCTTACTTCCCGGGGGGTGGGCAGGCGGTTTCCCGGGGGGCGGCACTTGACAATGTTTGTTATGTAAAGTTCTTCCCGCCTAAATTTTAAGGCGGCAAAAACCTTGTCCAAAAGCTGCCCGGCCGCCCCCACAAAGGGTTCCCCCAGTTCATCCTCCTGCCGGCCCGGCCCTTCCCCCACCAACATTATGGCCGCCTGGGGGCTGCCGGCCCCAAAGACAACCTGCTTGGCCCCCCGGCGCAGGCCACAGGCCTGGCACCGGAGGCAGGCTTCCTTTAGGGAGGCTAGGCCAAGGTCCGGCTCAACCTCCCCCGGCGGGAGGTCCTTTTCCTCCCTTCCCGCCTCCCGGACAGGCCCTTCCTCTGAAGAAGCGGGCAAAAAACTCAACTGCACCATCTTTTCCCCATCCTCCACCCTGCTTTCACCCCCGGCCCAAGTTCTATGCCATCCTGCTTCCTCTCCCCGGCCCCCCGCGGCAAAATTAGACCGGAAACCGCCGGGAAAAATTGCCCTCCCCCCAAGCCTAAACCGATAACCCCCGGGGAGAAAAGAAAAAGGAACCTACCCTCCACATGACAAACTTGGAGAAAAGCATGTTCCTCTGCAAGGGAAAACCTCGGCAGCCCGGCCGTCTGGGGCAGGTCCAGACCCGTGGCTTTGCGCCACCACCTCACGGTGGTTTAGCCTTTATCGGAGGGATTTAAACCAAGGTCTTCAGTCTGCTCGGCCGCAAACCAATGCTCCCTTTCGTCCACTTCCACCGCCTGGGGTCCTTCCCCCTCTTCAGCCACCGTCTCCTCAGCCGCCGCCCTCATTTCCAGAAGGTACTCCTCTAGAATAAGGCCCCGCTGGCTAATTTCCCGGGCCGCCTCCACGCCCACATAGCGCAGGTGCCAGGGTTCATAGCTGTAGCCCGTCTCCCCTTCCCTACCCCGGGGGTATCTTATGATAAAACCAAAATCCGGTGCATTTTCCGCCAGCCAAATTCCCTCTGCCGTCTCGCCAAAACTCTGGACCAGGCCGTAGCCCACACTGCTGCCCGATACGTCCATGGCCAGGCCCGTCTGGTGTTCACTTTGACCGGGATAAGCAGAGGTGCGGTTGGCCACCTCAAATCCCCGCTCCTGGGCCCGGTGGTTAAAAATAACCTTCTGCCGGTCATAGGAGCGATAACCAGACACCGCCGCCAGCTGAATCCCATCGGCGGCAGCCCGCCCAAAGAGGGCCTCCAGGGCCTCCGCCGCTTCCCGGCGCAGGAGCCTCTTGGGTAGATCCTCGCTGAAGGAAAAGGTGATGTTGGGCTCCACCAAATCCGGGGGAGTGTAGTCGCTGGGCAGGTTGTATTCCTTGTTCACCAGCACCAAAAGATCAGTGGGGTCCTCCACCAGCTTCTTCTCCCCTCCGGGGGGGGTATCCCCGCCCTCACCTTCAGCCGGCCCCGGGGCAGGTTCCTCCCGGGGGGAAGTTTCCTCCGGGTCCCCGGGGGAAGTTTCCCAAGACCCTTCATTATGGGCCCCATCCCCCTGGAGGGAAATGACCTCCCGGCTGTCCTCCTCCGGGGACCGTTGGTGGCTAAACAAGCCCCGGGCATCGGAGATGCCTACACAAATAATCACCAATAAGGTTAGCAAAGCTGCCAGATATTGTTTCATAGTAATTGTTGTTCCTCCTCCACGGAAGGGCCATTTCTGCCTTAAAATAGATTTCGACCTCCACCTCTAATATCCCTTTTTTTCCTCCATAATTACCCTGAGATAAAACAACTGCTATTTCCAGACCCCGCCGGGGCGAAAATAGCAGTTGCCCTCCCCCTTATGGGCCCGGAACCTTCAAGCCCTTTGCCGCCCCCAGGGTCTGGGATAACTCCTGGATGCTTTCTGTCAACTTGTCCAGCTTGCCTTCTATGCGGACCAAGAGGTAGACAGAAATAACAATGGGAAAGCCAAAATTCCCCACCTGAGTCAAGAGGACCTCCATGCTCACCACCTCGCTTTCCCAGGGCGGATATCCACATGGACAAAGCCCGGATAGATACCAATTCCGGTAAAGCCCAAGGCCTCCGAAAGATGGCCCAACTTGCTGGCAGCAATACCCGCCACCCGGATATCGGCGGCCATCCCCTCTAGATGAAGGCTCTGGGGGGCGCCGCCCACGGCCGCATTGTGTTTTTTACAGCGATAGCCACTATTTATTAAGACGGGCCTCCCCAGCCTTTCCCGCAGGGCCTGCAGCCTTTGCACAAGATAAGGATGGAGCTTTACTTGGCCACAGCAGGCACACTGAAATTCCCGCAGCCGAAAATTATCCGAAAGGGGAAAATCATTCACTTCCCCAGTAGCCATATTATCGCCTCCCTTTCTCCCTGGCAAAATTCCCCCGGGGCCCGCTGCTGGGCGCCGGGGGGGATGATATTGGCAGGGGCCCGGAAGCCCCCATCTAGGCGGTGAAGATAACCTCCTCCGTCCGGCCTACCACCTTTGCCTCCAGGGCCTCCACCAGGTCACCACCACTGCCCCGAAAGATATTCTTTTCGATGATGAGATTCATGGCCGCCTCCACATCTTCAGCAGCCAAGCCCTCCACGGGATCGGCCACGGTTAGGGTTTGCCTGCGGCCGGCCTCGTTGAGGAAGGTCAGATAAAGGGTGTTTTCCATTGCCCATTCACCTCCTTTCCCTTAAACTTGCCCCCATAACCCTAGAGGGAGATGAGAACCGCCGAATCGTGGCGAATTACATGGCGCAGGACATGCTCCTGCAGATTCCCCAGGGCCTCGGCAACCTGGAACACATCTTCGTCATTGGCATCGGCCTTGACATTGGAATAACTCTTCAGCTTGTAGATGGGCTCCCCACCTTCCGTTGTCCCCACCTGGAAGCGGAGCCGCAGCCGGGATGGGTTGTCATTCCTGGTAATTGCCATTTTGCCACCTCCTTTCCGGTAACCTCTGCCTTTGCGGCGCCGCTACTTATATACTTCAGGAAGATGGCGAATCTTAGGGGGGGAAGGGAAAAAATTCGCCGGGAATTTCCGGGCCAAACTGCCAAGGGCCTGCCCAAATGAGAGCAAAAAAAGACAGCCCCCCAAGGGGCTATCCTCTGTATTTAGAAGGGCAACTGTATGTTATGCGGCAGGTTCTTTCGGAGAAAGGTCCTCCATCGCCGGGAACTCCAATTCCGGAGCCGCCAATACCTCCTCCGGAACCTCAAAGGTGGCGGCACTGGCAAAGGTAAACTCCTCTATTTCCATATGCACAAACACGGCCTCCAGGGGCACCGCCTCGGTTAGGAAGTCCGCGGCAAAAACCACCAGGCCATTAAAATCACCGCCACGAACCAGAAGATCATCCACATTTAAGTATTGGACCCCCCAGTAGGAGACGGAATCTATCAGTTCCGTCATGGGGGCCAGGGCCTGGCCTATATCGCCCATCCCCCCCAGCTGTCCCAGGGCCACATTTAGGAAGGAGGCATAGTCATCTATCAAACCATAGAAGGAGATAACATAGACTTCTTCCCCATCCAGCTCTGTGGTCCCCAGAAGGTGGTAGTGCATGTATTTTTCCAAACCCGCCGGCAGGGCCTCCAACCGCTGGGCCTGCTCTAGGAGCCCCTCCAGGTCGGGGAGCAGGGCCGCGGGAAAGCGGAACCATTGCAACTGGCCCGTTTCCGGGTCGGTCGTTCCCATATACATTTTGCCGTCTAGCAAATAGGTTTCGCTGGTCATTTCCTCCCGGCCCAATTCTGGCATATCCAGGGCGATACTAGTCACCTGGTGTAGCTTGTGGGGCGGGAGCAATTCTTGGGTAATGGTCATTTCCACTGCCGCAGGTAGGGGGGCCAGGTCCTCTGCCCCCTCCCGGAGGATTAGGGAAAAGCCACCCTTCATTGCTGTCCGAAGCAGGGCCCCTTCCATTTCCTTTTGTGCGGCCTGGGCCCTCTCCATGAGTTCTTGGGCCTTGGGCTCCGGGGCAAAGACCCGATGTAAAAAGGCGGCTCCCTCTTCTGGGCTTAAGATTAGGTGGGGATCCCCTTCCACCAGGCCCAGGTAAACAAAATGGCTGTAGAGGTTGTGGCCCCAGTGCTCCGCCTTGAGGGGTGTTTCCACCCCTGCCGGGGGGGCAATATAGGCCTCCAGGCCCAGGGCCTTGGCGGCCAAGACAACGGCCTCCACCCGACTTATCCCTTCTTCCAAGTGCATGTTGCCATCGGAGTAACCCTGCATAATTCCCTTATCCACCAGCAGGTCAACCGCTTCCCCTTCTCCCTCTATGCCGGCAGCCTCCACCAAGAGGGCGGCATACTCACCCCGGGTCAGGATATCACCGGCAATGAGCCGCGCCTCCACCGCGCCCACGCTTCCCGCCACAAGTAAAATGAGGGCCAGTACCAACAAGGATACCCTTTTACCCATGCTCATCCTCCTTTTTTTACCTTTTCCACCCGTTGCACCCCCAGCCCACTATCCTTATCATATAGGAAAAGCCTTGGCGGGGCAACGATTACTTGCCCGGCGGGGGAAGGATCCCCGCCTTGGCCAGGTTTTTCAAACCCCGGGCCTCCAGGCCCTTGACCGAGGGGGGTGTAATGCCCATTTCCCGGGCCAGTTCCGTAACCCCTTGCCCGGCAAAATAAAGGCCCTGCAAAACCCGCCGCTGCTTGTCCGGTAGTCGGGCCAGGGCCAGACGCAGGGAAAGGTAACTGGCCCGGCGCAGCACCTGCCCTTCGGGGCCCTCCCCCTGGGCCGGGAGAAGATCAAGGAGGCTCTCCCCCTCCTCCTCCCCCGCGGGCCCGGACAAAATTAGTCCCTCCCGCTGCCTGGTGTTCATTTCCCGCCGGCGGTAATTGTAAAGGCCATAGTAAACCCGCCTTCGGGCATACCAGGGAAAGGGGGCCCCACCCCGGGCGCGAAAATCGTAAATCGCCTCCAGGAGGGAGAGCCTTCCCTCCTGCACCAGATCCTGCCAATTGGTATCCGCCGTCTTCAGCCGCCGGGCCGTAGCCAAAATAAGGGGTTGAAAGCGTTCCATAAGTTCCCTTAGGGCTTCCTTGTCTCCCCCCTGGGCCCGGTAAAGGAGTTTGGTCAACATTTTTCCCCACCTCCCACCAATTAACTTCCGCTTCCATTATAGGAAGCTCCGGGGGGTGGAGTAAAATGGCAAATGGCCCCCACTTGGGGGCCAAATGGGGGTTAGTTGGCAAAGCTTGCCCGGGAAAAAAAGCCCTCCCCGGCCATGGATTCCCGCCCTTCTTGGGGGGGAAAGGCCCGGGGCCAAGGGCCGGTATTTGCCTCCTTCCCGGGCCCATTTGCCAATAATTGCCCCTCCTGGGGGTGATGCCGGCCCCTGGGCAAAGGAAAAACTGGGCGGCCAGGCCCAGTCTAATCCCCATGGGCGGGGAAAATAATAATTATTAGCCCCGGGTTCACCAGACACAGAGGGTTATACAGGTGCCCAGGGCAATGGCAATTCCGTAGGGAAAGGGGTTTTCCTCCCCCCGGGTCCAGGGATTAAACCAAGGTAAGAGGCGGTATCCATCCCAAAGGAAGCCCTTGAGGACAGGGCCCAGGGAAGTCTCCCAGAACACCATGAGGAGGGCCAAGAGCCCCCCCACAACCCCCAGGGCCAAGGCCACGGCAGCCACAAAACCCGTACCGCCCAAGGCACCAATGGCCGTGAGGAGCTTTACATCGCCACCCCCAACGGTCCCATGGGAAAAGAGGGCCAACAAAAATAGGAGGCCGGCCACCGCACCCTGGAGGGAAAAGAGCAGTCCCTCCCAGCCATCAATATAACAATGAAGAATAAGTCCGGATAAAATTCCCCCCAGGGTTAGGGAGGCGGGTATTTTCTGGCACCTGATATCCCAGGCCGCCGCCACCAGGACCAGGCCCACCACCACCTGCTGCCACATATTTTTCACCTCCCTAGGATAGATATCTGGCCCTGCTTGCCGGGATGGTGAAACAGCAGGGCCAAGTGAGGAGTTTCCCCTTGTCAATGGGTTGCCGTAAGCTGTTCCCAACTATATTTTACCAGGGGTAATGGCCCCTCACCATCGGGCGGGGGTCACAACTTCTATCCCCGGGGGTCCCATACAGGCCCGGGAGCTTGGGCCCGGCCCGGGAGAAAGGTCCTAGCAGGGCAAAACCCCGCCCCCCCGGCATATTCCACCGGGAGCGGCGGGGCGGAAAAAATACCCCCCTAAACTTTTAGTGACCCCAAGGGGGCTAAAGATGGACCAGCCTGTTTTTCAGGGCATGGACGGCCGCCTGGGTCCTATCCTGCACATTTAGCTTCCTTAGGACACTGGTTACATGGTTCTTGACGGTTTTTTCGCTGATGGCCAAGAGCTCGGCAATTTTGGCATTACTACAGCCCTGGACAATGAGTTCCAGCACCTCCTGCTCCCGGTTGGTAAGGAGCCTTTCCCGGGGCAGGCTTTCCTCCTGCCGAGACAACCTGTTCAAGGCCTCAAAAACCTTGCCAGCAATGCTGGGGGATATATAAGATTCACCCTTGGCGGCGGCCCGCACCGCCTTGACCAGGCCGCCGGGATCCACATCCTTAAGGATGTAACCCGTTGCCCCCGCCCTTACCATCTGGACCACATACTCATCATTATCGTGGATTGTCAGGGCCAGGATCTTGGTATCCGGCAGTTCAGCCTTGATGAGCCTGGTGGCCTCTATACCACTGATGTCCGGCAGGTTAATATCCATAATAATTACCAGGGGTTGTAGCCGGCGGGCCAACTTTAGGGCCTCCTCCCCATTGCCCGCCTCCCCCACCACCCGCATGTCCGCCTCAAATTCCAGCACCTTGCGGATCCCCTGGCGCAGTAGGGGGTGATCATCAACCAATAGAATGCGAATTTGTCTCAAGGGGCCATCCCTCCTCCCTTTCCGTGATGGGAATGGCAATTATTACCCTGGTCCCCTTTCCGGGACCACTCTTAATTTCAATCCCACCTCCCAAAAGTTCCGCCCTCTCCCGCATGCTAATTAAACCGTAGTGCTCTCCCCCGCTGCTCCGGTCTGCAACCTTCCCGGGGTCAAAGCCAATTCCTTCATCCCGGACACTAATAAGCAGTTGCTTGCGCCCATAACTGATGGTTACCTTGGCCCGGGAAACTCGGGCATGTTTGGCCACATTGTGCAGGGCCTCCTGAATAATGCGGAAGGCCCCAATCTCCACATTGGCCGGGAGGCGAATTTCATTTCCCAGGGGGACCAAATCCACCCAAAGGTTGTCCTTTTCCTCCAGGCCCTCCAGGTAGCGGCGTAGGGCCGGGATGAGGCCCAGATCATCCAGGGCCATGGGCCGCAGGGCAAAAATTATCTTTCGGACCTCCCGGATACTCTCCTTAATCAGGCCCTTCAATTCCGCCAGTTCCCCCTGCAATTCCCCCAAGGATTTGTTGAGCAGGAGTTTTTCGCATAATTCCACCCTAAAAACCAGGTTGGTGAGGGATTGGGCCGGGCCATCGTGGATTTCCCGGGCCACCCTTCCCCGCTCATCCTCCTGGGCCTTAATAATCCCCACGGCCAGCTGCTCCCGCTGCTGTACCCCCTCCAGGATCTGGGAGAAGCCCCTGAGGCCGCCCCCCAAGTAATCCATAACCACACCCACCTGGGAAACCAGCCCCTCCGCCCGCTGGACCGTCTGCCCCAAATTGCGCAAATTCCGTTCCAAATCATCCCGCTGCTGGCGCAGGAGCTTCTCCCGCTCCCGGTAGAGGGCCAACTCCACCTGGGTATCCTTGGCCGCATCGTAGGCCAGGCGGATGTCCTCCTCGGTGTAGCGGTCAAAACCCTTGCTTATTTCCATGAGCCGCCGCCGGGCCCTTTGCTCCAGGCGCTGGAGCTTATCCACCTTGGCAATGACGGCGGCGGCCTCGCCCTGAATCTGCACCATTTTGGCCTTTAGGCGCCTATATTCCTCCCGGGCTCCCTCGGCAATGGCATAGATCTGCTCCTTACTTTCCTCAATGGCAGTAATGGTCTCCTTTATAATTGCATCCAATCTGCCCAGGTCCAGGGTAGGATCAAACAAAATACTTCACCACCCCACTCTTTGCCCCAATATTCTCCTTAAAATCCCCCTTTTCCTCCCCAAAGGCAAAAATAAAGAAAAAGCCCCGCCCTTTTCGGCGGGGACCCAAAGGCCTTTCCACCCCCCCGGGACGACCCGGGGGGCCACTGGCCGCTACCAACTGCCCGGGGGGGAAAGTGCCTAGCCCAGGCCTCCGGCGGCCCGCAGGGCCTCTGCCTTGTCGGTCCTTTCCCAGGGAACGTCCAGGTCGGTGCGGCCAAAGTGGCCGTAAGCGGCCAGTTCCCTGTAGATGGGGCGTCGCAGGTTCAGATCTTGGATGATGGCCCCCGGGCGCAGGTCAAAGTGGTTAGAGACCAGGCGGGCCAGGTGGGCATCGGGGAGGATGCCGCTGCCAAAGGTTTCCACCAGGATGGACAGGGGATGGGCCACGCCGATGGCATAGGAGAGCTGGATTTCGCATTTTTTTGCCAGGCCCGCAGCCACCAGGTTCTTGGCCACATAGCGGGCGGCATAGCTGGCGGAGCGATCTACCTTGGTGGGGTCCTTGCCGGAAAAGGCTCCACCGCCATGTCGGGCATAGCCGCCGTAAGTATCTACGATGATCTTTCGCCCGGTGAGACCCGAGTCCCCATGGGGCCCCCCCACCACAAATCTGCCGGTGGGATTTACGTATATCATAGTT
>JAAYSG010000072.1 GCA_012518435.1 Bacillota bacterium | reverse complement strand
TTCGCAATACAAGCCCCGATTCTATTCTAATTTGGGCGGAAAACATTGATGATACATTATATATGGCCCTCTACAGTAATCATAAAGGGCCAAAGGTAACCTGGTTTCATGAAACTTTGGAAGAGATCCCCATCTGGACTGAATATAAATTTGATCCTCTATTGGCCCCGGGGGAAAAAAGGTTAGAATTTGCTGGATTCAGGGGGTTAACCATCCGTTCTCAAGTTGTCGTTCGGGGTGAGGATGGGCGGGAAGAAGTTAAGGATTTGGGCATAAGCACCTACCAGCCGGCACCCAGGATCGTAACGGTACCCCCTCCTCCTCCCCATGGGGGTTAGGGAGTGGACCCGCTGGGAATAGGGGTGCTTTTCAGTAATTCCCCCAGGTATGATTGTCCCCCCTTGCTATTTAGGGCCAAAAGGGCTAGAAGGGCCTTGGCATCGTCAAGGGCCCTATGGGCCCGGTCAATTTCTACCCCATGCCAAGCCAACAGCCTTTGCAACCCCTTGGAGGCAAAGCCCTTACTGCGCCAGTCTATGCCGTTCATGGAGCAATACCAGGGTTTGGCGGCTGCCCAAGGAAAGAGGGGGACAACAAAATTATAATCAAAATTTGCATTATGGCTTAGGATAAAATCCGCCCGCTGGAGCATGTCCGCAATCCTCTCCTGGGCCAGGGTCTTTCCCCTCAATTGCTCCCTTGTCAGCCCGTGTACCCCGGCGGCCCCCCGACTAATGGCACATCCCGGCTCTCGCAAGCCGCTGTATTCATCCAGCACAGCGATAATTTCACCCGTTGGGCGATGATAGGAAAAAAGAATTAGGGCAAATTCTATAATCTCGTTATAACGGGGGGACAAACCTGTTGTTTCCACATCAATGCAGCCACCGATCCCGTATTCCTCCGGCGGCGCTCCTCCTCCCAAAAACCCTTCCTGCCCCCGCAATCTTTTTTTATCCGCCAATGGACTAGCCTCCTTCGCCAGCATTTTTTTCCACAATATGGTTTGTATTTGGCAAAATCCCATATTATAATAAATTGGAATGGGATGAACACAGGTGTTTTCCCATATTAGTTGGAAGGAAATATTTAAGCGGGAGAGTGGGGTTGATGAAAAAAATAACCATAAGCGCCGGGGAAATGATTGAACTGAGTGGGGGCAAGGCGGTGGACTTTCCCAAGTACACCACACAGATAATAAATTTGGCCAACCAAAATTCCCAGGCCACCCGCCCCAGAAATGTAGGTCAGTTGTCAGAACTGTTTCCGCAATATGCCCAAAAAGCCAGCAACCCCGATATAGCCGGTTGGAAAAAATGGTATTGCAAGAAATACCCCCATGCCGTGGAAAAGGCAACGGATAGAATAATGACGGCCCTGGAAAATATCAACACCGCCCTACACCTTATAGATAGAAAGATGGTGCAAGCCTGGGTGGAGGATTTAATCTATAATAAAACCTTTAGGGGGTTGGATATCCAGGAGGTTATTTTAAAAAAACTGGCCAATATCCAAGGGGAACCCTACAGGGCAGCCAAACCCCACGAAGAGGCCCAGGGCATTGATGGTTATGTAGGTAATAGGCCCTATTCCGTAAAACCGATGACTTACAAAACTAAGGACATGCTATCGGAAACCCTAAGGGCTAAGGTTATATATTATGAGGAAAACTCTAAGGGTCTAACAGTGGAAATAGAAGGGTAATACCTATTCAATGTCTCTGTATTCACAAACATAGTTTCCCTCCGATGCATGATAAATGGCTTGGACATTTCTTATAATCATATTTTTCTCTTGCCTGGTCTTCACCTTAAAGCTATGAAAATTAGCATCATAGCACCTGGCAAGTTTTTCCCCCGATAGGGAGGCGATGAATCCCAAATGGTCAGTAATTCTTTTGTTTATACGATTGTTTAGTTCCGCCTTGCACCCCAATACCCTGTCCTTGCTTATGTCTATTAAAGATGGATCAAGCTCAATACCAATACTATTTCTCTCCGCTGCAATACTTGCCAAGGTTGTTGTCCCAGTCCCCAGGAAGGGGTCCAAAACCGTATCCCCTTTAATGGAGTACATATTGATCAACCTATAGGCCAGTTCCAGGGGATAGGCCGCACTTCTTTCCCTGGCACTTTTCTCCTTAATTTCCTGGACAACGCCTGTAAACTCCCATAGATCGGAAAACCAAACATTCCTTTCCTCCCAAAAGTAGGCGCTTTCCTGCCTGAGCCTCCTTTGCTTATCATTAAACCCTCTTTTATCCCCTTTTCTAAAAATCAAAATGTATTCATGCTCATATGTTACATAGGCGCCCGCCGGCAACATTCCCGAACCCATAAACTTTGTGGGGGAATTTGATTTCTTGCGCCAGATTATATCTGGTAAAACGGAATATCCCCTGGCCATAAAATAACGAATTATGCGAGAATGATTGGAAAACAACTGAAATTT
Organism: Bacillota bacterium; assembly: GCA_012518435.1. Classification (GTDB taxonomy): domain Bacteria; phylum Bacillota; class DTU030; order DTU030; family DTU030; genus JAAYTH01. The sequence goes on along the minus strand of JAAYSG010000072.1, from coordinate 2,490 downwards.
GCCATCTATGGTGCGCGTTGCATCGCCAATATTTATACAGGCAAAACCATTCTTTGCCAAAACCCTATCACATTCATCCCACACCCGGTCCAACACCGCATGCATCCCGGCAAACATTTCCAGGGCATCCTGTTTTTTTAAGGCCCTTTCAACTCCTTTGCTTTGCTCGGAAAATATTTCATCCCACATTTCAATCATGGGATAGGGGGGGGAAGTTACTATTAAATTAACTGATTCATCCGGGATAACATCCATGTTACTGGCATCGGCATTAATTATCTTGTGCTGTGTTTTTTTCAAATATAATCCCACCTAATATATTTTACCCCTTAAAACCCATTTACCAACCCAGCTGTACCCACATTCCTGACAACAATTCCCGTCTGTAGTTATCATACCATAAAGGGGGGAAAATATCTAGTGGAGGATAACTAGATAATTCCCCCACCCGTGGGGTAATTACCATTCGCCCCAGTATCCCCAGATTCCGCAATGGATTGCCTCTGAGAAGTGAAGGAAATGAGCACCACACTGGCAATGATAAGGACAGAGCCTATTGCCTTGAATAAGGTCAGCTCCTCATTTAAGACTAGCAGGCCAAAAATAATGCTTGTTGTGGGTTCCAGCGTACACAAAACCGATGTTGTCGCTGGCCCCACAAGCCTGATACCGGCCTGAAGAAAGCCAACGGCCCCAATGGAAACACTAATAGCTATAATAAAGCTATAAATTAGGGCCAAGGGTGTAAGGCTAAGGGTAAATTTCTTCCATATTAAACCCGGCAACAGCATCACCAGCGAAACAAAGCAGGCCTGATAGAAACAGAATTTTAGGGGATGCAAATGAGTCAGTTGGGCAAAGTCCTGGTAAATTACATAGAAGGCCCAGGAAAAGGCCGATAACAAGGACAGAACAAGCCCAATAACAGAACCTTGCCCACTAAAATCACAAAACAGCATTACCCCAATTGTGGCCACCACCAAGGCCAAGATTTGTATTTTATTTACCTTCGTCTTCATAAACAATATGGTAAATAAAAAAACAAGACAAGGATACAAAAAATGTAGTGTCGTGGCCAAGCCAACGGAAATGTAGTTGTAGGAGGCATACAAAGAAACAGTTGTTAAGGAAGAACCAAAAATACTCAAGACCAATATGTCCCTTTTCTCCTTCTTATTTAAGGAAAGGGGAATTTTATTTTTTTGCAGCAGTAAATAAAGAATGGGGATTACCAAAAAGGAGCGTAAAAATGTAAGCATGATGGCATTGCTACCACCGGCATAACTAAGTTTCCCCAGGATCGGAGTAAAGCCAAATATAAAGGCGGATATTAGTACAAATACAACACCCTTGATATTCATTGCACCCTTCCCTTCCCTGGCTTAATTCTAGAGATAATATTGGCCAGATAATGGTCTTCAGCAAAGGAGTTAACAATCCTTTAGTATATTTTCGCTTCCCAGCTAAGAATTCCCCGGGGGAGTGGTGTATTCCTTTTTTTCACCATAACATTTGCCCATTCCCCCTAGTAGGGCCTTCGGTAAACCCTTTTATGATTTGTATGAATTGGGGTCATTGGGACAGGCCCAGTGTAGCATTTTTAGCTAACCCTGTCTCCTCAAGAATTTTATCACATAGTCTTTTCCCTATGCGTTCCTGGGCTTCATGGGTTTGGGAACCAATATGAGGGGTTATAATGAAATTTTCAAGATTGTACAAGGGTGATTCACAGCAGGGTTCATGGCACATTACATCAGCCCCCGCCCCTGCTAGCCATCCGGATTTTAGTGCTTCATATAAGGCCTTCTCATCCACCAGCTCGCCACGTGCCATATTGAGTAGATAGCTCCCTTTACGCATTCTGCCCAAGGTCTGTTCATTGATCAGATGATATGTATCCTTAGTTAAGGGTGCATGAAGACTGACTATGTTACTACTTTGCAGAAGCTCTTCAAGGGAAACGAGCCTTACGCCGCGATCCTTTGCTTCCTGATGGGAAATAAAGGGATCGTAGGCCAGAACTCGCATTTTAAAGCAGTTTGCCAGCTCAGCTACACGGCCACCAATTTTCCCAAGGGCAACAAGCCCTAGAGTTTTACCCTTTAGTTCATTACCCATATATCTGTACTTGTCCCATATGCCACTCTCTTTTACGTCGTGGTTCCCCTGTGGCACGCGGCGTAAAATATCAATAATTCGCCCTATAGTCAACTCGGCAACAGATTCATGATTACCCCCTGGAACATTTATTACTTTAATACCCTTTCTGCGGGCATATTCCAAATCTATATGATTTAAACCAGCAGCCCCAACCCCTATTATCTTTAGATTTTCCGCAGTTTCAAGAATTGCCCCATCGATTGTGGGGTCAACCCGCATAACTAGGATTTCAAATTTAGAGATTACAGCGGCTAATTCCTCCGGGCTGGGAAAAAGATTCATCTCTACACTAAAGTATCGGCTCAGTTTCTCCTTCACAATGGGATGAAG
>JAAYSG010000071.1 GCA_012518435.1 Bacillota bacterium | reverse complement strand
GTGGCAAGGGGATGTTTTGTTTGCCACCTTGGGGATTTCGGACCTTGACAATGGGGAATGTTAGGTGTAGGATTAGTTTAGAGACACCCCAGTGGGGGTGGGGAGGTGTAGTTATGGCAAAAGAAGAAAAGTATGATGTTACAGGTATGACCTGTGCTGCCTGTTCAGCCGCCGTGGAGCGAAGTGTGAAAAAGGTTCCCGGTGTAGATGCTGTTAATGTCAACCTTTTGACCAACAGCATGAGTGTGGAGTATGATGAAGGGCTGGTTTCTGATGCTGAGATAATAAAGGCGGTTACAGAGGCGGGGTATGGTGCATCACTGAAGGCAAAGGGAGGAGAAAAAAGGGCCGTTAAAGAGGAAGGCGAAAATCCCCTGGCGCGGGAAGCGGAGGAATTAAAGCAGCGTTTGTTAATATCCCTCTTATTGATGATTCCGCTGATGTACATTGCCATGGGACATATGTTCGGCTGGCCTTTACCATCCTTTTTGCTTGGTTTGGAAAATGCCGTTTCCTTTGCCTTTGCCCAGTTTCTATTTACTATCCCCGTTGTATTTGTCAACCGTAAGTTTTTCACCGTGGGCTTGAGGACCCTCTTTAAGGGCCACCCCAATATGGATTCTTTAATTGCAGTTGGTTCCGGGGCGGGTTTGGTCTATGGGGTGCTGGCTATATTTCGCATGAGCCATGGTTTGGGGGTGGGCGATTGGGCATTGGTGGAAAGGTATTATCACGACCTATACTTTGAATCCGCGGCAATGATCTTAACCCTTATCACCGTGGGTAAGTTCCTGGAGGCCCGTTCCAAGGGGAGAACTTCGGAGGCCATAAAGAAGCTCATGGATTTGGCCCCTAAGATGGCCCGGGTGGTAAGGGAGGGTAAAGAAGAGTTGATCCCGGTGGAAGAAGTGCAATTGGGAGATATTATTAGCATAAAGCCGGGGGATTCTCTCCCCGTTGATGGTACAATTATAGAGGGCAAGTCCTTTGTGGATGAGTCGGCATTGACGGGCGAGAGTATCCCGGTGGAGAAGGAAGTGGGGGATCAGGTAACCACGGCGACTATCAACCAGGCCGGGGCTTTTAAGTTTAGGGCCACCCGGGTTGGTGCCGACACCACCTTGGCGAAAATAATTGCCCTGGTGGAAGAGGCCAGCGCTACTAAGGCCCCCATCGGGAGAATGGCAGATAAAATTAGCGCCATTTTTGTGCCGACGGTGATCAGCATAGCCCTAGTGACCACCGCGGGGTGGATGATTTCCGGGGCCAGTTTTGAGTTTGCCCTATCCATGGGCATAACGGTATTGGTTATCTCCTGCCCCTGTGCCCTGGGCTTGGCAACACCTGTTTCCATCATGGTGGGCACCGGGAGGGGGGCTGAGGAGGGCATCTTGATAAAATCCGCTGAGGCATTGGAGATATTGCATGAGGTGGACACGGTGGTTATGGATAAGACCGGTACTTTGACGGAGGGAAAACCCCAGGTTACTGATATTGTTTTGGCCAGTGCCAAATCTGAGGAGGAACTGCTGACTGTTGCCCGCACCCTGGAAAAAAACTCCGAACATCCCCTGGCCAGGGCTATCTTGTCCCATGCCGTTGAAAGGGATATTCCCGTCAAGGAAATTACGGACTTCAATGCCGTTGCCGGCCGGGGGGTGGAGGGGTATATAGATGGGGTTTTGTATGCCACCGGGAATGAAAAGTTTATCAATGCCAAAGGGGTGGCCACCGAAGCGGTGCAAAAATTGTCAGAACGCTTTGCCCGGGAGGGAAAAACCCCCCTTTACTTCGCCGGTGGTGACAGCCTGCTAGGGGTCATTGCCGTGGCGGATGTCCCCAAGGCCAACAGTGCAGAGGCAGTAGCCAGGTTTAAGGAAATGGGCGTTAAGGTGGTAATGCTGACGGGAGATAATAAAAGGACGGCGGAGGCCATCCGCCTAGAGCTGGGCATTGACGAGGTTATTGCGGAGGTACTGCCCCAGGAAAAGGACCAAAAAATACGGGATTTGCAGCTAGAGGGGCAGAGGGTTGCCATGATCGGTGATGGGGTTAACGATGCTCCAGCCCTGGCCCGGGCCGATGTGGGGATAGCCATTGGGGCCGGCACTGATGTGGCCATTGAGGCGGCAGATATTGTTTTGATAAAAAATGATCTCCTGGATGCTGTGGAGGCTACGGGCCTGTCCCGGGCAACCATTCGTAATATCAAACAGAATTTGTTCTGGGCCTTTTTTTACAATAGCCTGGGCATTCCCCTGGCGGCGGGGCTTTTGTATCCATCCTTGGGGGTAAGGTTAACACCCATGATGGGTGCGGCGGCCATGAGTCTCAGTTCCTTTTTTGTGGTTACCAACTCCCTTCGCTTGCGGGGATTTAAAACCATCGCTGCCAAAGGAGGGTCTGGTGGTGGGGAAAGGGCGAAACTTGCCGGGGGCTCAAAGGCAATGCCGGCCAGTGCCCCGGGGCAATTTTCTCCTAAAGAACCCGTGGTAAAAAGCAAGTCCAAAAATAGTGGGGGTGAAGAAATGGAAAAGGTTTTAAAAATTGAGGGCATGATGTGCAACAATTGTAAGATGCATGTGGAAAAGGCTTTAAATGCTTTGGCGGGTGTGAAGGCTGAGGTTGATTTGGCGGATAAGTTGGCCCGGGTGTCCCTGGACAGGGATGTAGCAGACGAAATTTTAAAAGAAGCCGTGGAAGAAGCAGGATATGAAGTTGTTGCCGTGGAAAAGGTGTAGAAGATGAAGGCTGATAGGGAAGCGACCTTAAAAAGGTTAAAAACCGTACGGGGGCAGATTGCAGGCCTTATCAAAATGGTGGAGGATGATAGGTATTGTGTTGATATTTCCAACCAGTTGATGGCATCCATCGGTATTTTGAAAAATATCAATAGGGATGTTCTGGATGCCCATCTGAAGCATTGCGTGACAGAGGCCTTTGCCTCAGGCCAAGGGGTGGATAAGATGGAGAAGGTTGACGAGATAATAAAGATAATGGATAAATTGACCAAATAGTTGGTTGTGGAGGGTGCTTAGGGATACCCACCCTTTGCAACACCTTTTTTAACTGATTAAACTTCTGTGAACGAAACTCTGGTCGTTCTACATTTGCGGAAAAAGCTTTTATTGACAACACTGGGGAAGTGTGATAGATTTAATTAGGTAATGCTGCCTCAGCCCCCGGGTGGCTGAGGCAGTAGTCTCTAAGGCTTTGGCAGGGAGGTGGGAAGTATGCGGGTTGGAATTACTCTGGCCTGTACAGAATGTAAACAAAGGAACTATACTACTAGCAAAAATAAACGGACGAAAACTAACCGGGTTGAGTTTAAGAAATACTGCCCATTTTGCCGGCAACACACATTACATCGGGAAACGAGATAATAGCTATTGGCGAAATAATTATACCTCCCATTTAAGCAATGCTCCTACTTTAAGGGAATCTGCGGTAATGTATCGGCCCGAACAGGGCTTTTTTGCTTGACATGCGGGAGTTTTTATACTAATGGTGGTATAGAAAAATAGGTGGGAAGGCATATAAAATGGTAAGGGTGTGAACTTGGCAATGGCAGCTAGAAAAAAACCTGGCAAACTAAGGGAGTTTGGCGGCCGCATCGGTAAGTTTTTCCGGGAGGTACGGACAGAGCTGAAAAAAGTGCTCTGGCCCAGTCGTTCAGAGGTTATATTTAATACCGGGGTTGTGTTGGTGACGGTTGCCCTGGTTTCCATTTCCATCTGGGTTATTGATTCGGTGGTAACCCAGCTTCTGAGGCTTATCATAGTCCGTTGAGTTTTGCAGGGGGGTGAGGGGCCTAATATAGGGTCCCGTTTCGGATGGGAAAAAATTGGTATGTGGTTCATACCTATTCTGGGTATGAAAACAAGGTAAAGACTAACCTGGAAAAACGGGTTGATTCTATGGGTATGCAGGACAAGATCTTCCGTGTTCTGGTCCCCATGGAAGAAGAATTTGAAGTTAAGGATGGGAAAAGGAAAATAGTGCAGAAAAAGGTCTTCCCCGGCTATATTTTGGTGGAAATGGCCCTGGGGGATGACTCTTGGTATGTTGTTCGTAATACCCCCGGTGTGACGGGTTTTGTTGGACCAGGTTCAAAACCTATTCCCTTGGAGCCGGATGAAATAAATAATATTATGCGTAGGATGGGCATGGATTCGCCCCGGCCCAAGGTGACCTTTGAAGTTGGCCAAAGTGTACGGATAATTTCCGGACCCTTTGATAATTTTATTGGGATAATAGAGGATGTCCAGCCGGAAAGGGGCAAGGCCAAGGTTTTGGTTTCCATGTTTGGACGGGAAACGCCCCTGGAGCTGGATTTTGGACAATTGGAGGAAGTTTAGAATAGTAGCGGTTGTGGGAGGGGTTCTACCCGCTGTACCACGATTTCATGGAGGTGCAATCTAAGAGGTGGCTAGAAAAGTAATTGCGGTAATTAAACTACAGGTACCCGCCGGCCAAGCGACACCGGCACCCCCGGTTGGCCCCGCCCTGGGCCAGCATGGTGTAAACATCATGGCCTTTTGCAAGGATTTTAATGGGAGAACAGCCAACCAGGCCGGGATGATCATCCCGGTTGAGATCAGTGTTTTCGAGGATAGGTCCTTTACTTTTATTACCAAGACCCCCCCGGCGGCTGTACTGTTAAAAAAGGCGGCTGGAATTGACAAGGCTTCCGGTGAACCCCAGGTAAAGGTGGCCGAGGTGCCAAAATCGAAGGTGCGGGAAATTGCTGAGCTGAAGATGCCGGATCTCAATGCCGCCGATGTGGAAGCGGCCATGCGTATAATTGCCGGTACGGCCAGGAGTATGGGAATTAGGGTAGTAGAGGACTAATTAACTCTGGTGGGAGGATTATTCCGTTGGTACCACTAAGGAGGGTATTGTGCTATGAAAAGGGGAAAGCGCTATCGGGAACTTTTGGCAAAGGTAGATCGGACAATGCTGTATGGGGCTGACGCCGCCATAGACCTGGTAAAGGAAACTGCCCAAGCCCGGTTTGATGAGACCATTGATATTGCCGTCCGCTTGGGTGTGGAACCCCGTCATGCCGATCAGCAGGTGAGGGGGACCGTTATACTCCCCCATGGTACGGGGAAAAAAGTCCGGGTTTTGGTATTTGCCAAGGGCGAAAAGGCCAAGGAGGCGGAGGAGGCCGGGGCCGATGTGGTGGGGGCTGAGGAGTTGGCGGAAAAAATTCAGGCCGGTTGGTTGGATTTTGATGTTGCCGTTGCTGCCCCCGACATGATGAGTGTCGTGGGGAGGTTAGGCCGGATTTTGGGTCCCAAGGGCCTTATGCCCAACCCAAAGACGGGGACAGTTACCTTTGATCTGGCCCAGGCAGTCCAGGATATTAAGGCTGGGAAGGTCGAATATCGGGTTGATAAAACCGCCATTGTCCACGTGCCCATAGGGAAGGCCTCCTTTGACAGGGATAAATTGGCGGAAAACTATAATGCCCTACTGGATGCCCTGATAAAGGCTCGGCCGGCGGCGGCCAAGGGTCAGTATCTTCGCAGTATCACTATTTCCTCTTCCATGGGCCCGGGGATCAAAATTAATCCTCTCCAGCCCCTGGCCGAAGAGGCCTAAAATATTTTGCCAGGAACTTATATTGAAATAAATAGTTTGGAGGACCGTAGACAGCGGGTGTGCCCACTTAAAAGATTTTTCTGCCCGCCGAGGTACCGATAAACATTTCCATTGTTTATTTGGGCCCTTGCTGTCTGCGGGGGCCCTTGGTATTTGGGTAGCAATTATTGGGGTAAAGGAGGTGGAAGAATGGCGCGACCGGAGAAAGAAGCCATTGTGGCGGAACTAAAGGATAAATTAGGGAGATCTCGGGCTGCCGTCCTTACTGATTATAGGGGTCTCAATGTTGCCGCCATGACTGAGTTGCGGCGGCGGATGCGGGAAGCGGGGATAGATTATAGGGTGGTTAAAAATACCCTAACCCGATTTGCCTCCCGGGAATTGGGCGTGGATGAATTAGAAGAATATTTGGTGGGGCCCACGGCCATAGCCTTTAGTTATGAGGATCCTGTATTGCCGGCCAAAATAATTGTGGATTTTGCCAGCGAGTATAAAAAGCTGACAATTAAGGCCGCCCTGTTGAAGGATAGGGTTATCCAGGCTGAGGATGTTAGGGAATTGGCCCAGCTGCCGTCTAGGGAGATTCTTCTGGCCCAGGTTTTTGCGGGGATGCAGGCTCCCATCGCTGGCTTGGCCAATGTGTTAAATGGGGTCCCAAGAAACTTGGTTTATGTCTTGGATGCCATCAGACAACAAAAAGAGGCGGGGTAAATCATATTACCCTTATTAAATTAAGCGGGAGGTCTAAAAATGGACAAGAAGGAAATTATGGAAGCCATTAAGAAAATGACTGTCTTGGAGTTAGCGGAACTTGTCAAGGAGTTGGAGGAAGAGTTTGGAGTTTCTGCCGCTGCCCCGGTGGCAATGGCTGCGGTCCCTGCCGCCGGTGTCGGTGTAGAGGCTGAGGAAGAGGAACAGACGGAGTTTGATGCCGTTTTGGCCAGTATTGGTGACAAAAAGATCCAGGTTATTAAGGCTGTGCGGGAAATTACCGGTCTAGGCCTCAAGGAATCTAAGGAACTTGTCGACAATGCCCCCAATGCAATTAAGGAAAAGATTAGTAAGGAAGAGGCAGAGGAAATTAAGAGCAAACTAGAAGAAGTGGGAGCAACGGTGGAAATAAAATAGCTTTACCGGGCGGGAAATATTTTCTGGGAGACTAATTCTTTGAATCAGTCTCCTTCTTCTATTTTAAAGGGGAACAATCTGACAGCAAGGGAAAAATTTTTCTTGACACTACCAAGCCCTTGTGTTAAAGTTATTAGATGCGATGATAATGCCTACTGGCAATGCCGTTGTTGGTACAAATCCGGAATATTCTGGTACAAATAGTATAAGATGTTCCCCAAAAGGGAATTATTGTTAGTATAGGGTAGTGCGGTCCTTTTGCTATATAGTAATTGCAGGATGAGGATTTCATGCTATCTTTTTTTTCTAGGGATATATTTTCCGGAGGTGTATGGTGGCAAAATTGTGGGGGATGGATGGGATTTGGCTTGTATTTGTGACAAATTTCAGTGGGGAGGGGTGGGATTAATTGGCGCAACCTCTAAGAGCAGCTCCCAAAAGGGAACGCCATAATTTAGGCAAGCTAAAGGAAGTATTGGACATACCTAACCTCATCGAGATTCAGCATAGTTCCTATCGTTGGTTCTTGGAAGAGGGATTGTGGGAAATTTTTTGTGAGATTTCACCCATTCAAGATTTTACCGGCAACCTGCTTTTGGAATTTATTGAATACAGCCTGGGAGAACCAAAGTACTCTGTTAAGGAATGCAAGGAAAGGGATGTAACTTACGCTGCCCCTATGCGGGCCCGGGTCCGCCTTATAAATAAGGAAACCGGAGAGGTAAAGGAGCAGGATGTCTTCATGGGGGATTTCCCCCTAATGACTGAAGAAGGTACCTTTATTATAAATGGTGCGGAAAGGGTTATAGTCAGCCAGCTGGTCCGTTCACCTGGTGTTTATTTTTCCCAGGAAATAGATAAGGCGGGCAACAAGCTTTTTAGTGCTACCATTATTCCTAACCGGGGGGCCTGGCTGGAGTTTGAGACCGATGCCAACAAGGTAATCTATGTTAGGATCGATAGGACCAGGAAACTACCGGTAACGGTTTTTCTCCGTAGCCTGGGCTACGGTACCGATGCTCAGCTCCTTAAATTGTTCTCCGGTGATGAACTTATTCGGGATACCCTGGAGCGGGACAATACAGAATCTGAGGAAGAAGGCTTAATAGAAATTTACAAGCGTCTTCGCCCGGGAGAACCTCCCACCGTCGAAAGTGCTAAGGGTCTGCTGGAAAACCTCTTTTTTGAATCCAGGCGCTATGATTTGGCCCGGGTTGGCCGCTATAAACTGAATGCCAAGCTAAAGGTTGATATTCCCGCGGATATGAGGAACATAACCAGGGAGGATATTGTGGGTACTGTCCAGTATCTACTCAACCTCATGGCCGGGGAAGGTAAGGTGGATGATATCGATCATTTGGGTAACCGCCGCCTCCGGTCCGTAGGCGAGCTTTTGCAAAACCAGTTTCGCATCGGCCTCTCCCGGATGGAGCGGGTTGTGAGGGAACGGATGACTATTCAAGATGTGGATGTCATTACTCCCCAGGCCCTGATAAATATTCGGCCAGTTGTGGCTTCTGTAAAGGAATTCTTCGGCAGCTCCCAGCTTTCCCAATTTATGGATCAGACGAACCCTTTGGCGGAATTGACCCACAAACGGCGCCTTAGTGCCTTGGGGCCCGGGGGTTTGAGCAGGGAACGGGCGGGATTTGAGGTGCGGGATGTTCATTACTCCCACTATGGTCGGATGTGCCCCATCGAAACCCCTGAGGGGCCTAATATTGGCCTCATCAGTTCCCTTTCCACCTTTGCTGGAGTCAATGAATACGGCTTTATTCAAACACCCTACCGGCGGGTGGACAAGGAAAAAGGGGTAGTAACCAATGAGATAGTGTATCTCACCGCCCATGAAGAGGATGAGTATGTAATTGCCCAGGCCAATGAGCCCTTGGATGATGAAGGGCGTTTTATCCACGAGCGGGTGACTGTGCGGGATGGCGCCCGCATCGTTGAAGTTTCCCACTCTGAGGTGGATTTTATGGATGTTTCACCCAAACAGCTGGTCAGTGTGGCCACGGCCTTGATTCCCTTTTTGGAACATGATGATGCCAACCGGGCTCTGATGGGTTCCAACATGCAGCGGCAGGCGGTACCCCTCCTCCGTTCCGAGGCGCCCCTGGTGGGGACGGGAATGGAGTACAAGACAGCCCTTGATTCTGGTGTCTTGGTGGTGGCCCGGGAAGATGGAACTGCTGTGCGGGTTACGGCGGATGAGATAATAATTCGCACCGCTACGGGCAACCTGGATCGGTATGAGTTATCTAAATATCAGCGTTCTAACCAGGGGACCTGCTTTAATCAAATACCCATAATCTCTAAGGGCCAAAGGGTAAGTAAGGGGGATGTTATTGCCGATGGCCCCTCCACCGATAGGGGGGAATTGGCCCTGGGAAAAAACGTGCTGGTTGCTTTTATGCCCTGGGAGGGGTATAACTACGAGGATGCTATTTTGATCAGCGAAAAACTTGTGAAGGATGATATTTTCACTTCCATTCATATCGAAGAATATGAATCTGATGCCCGGGATACGAAGCTGGGTCCGGAGGAGATAACCCGGGATATACCCAATGTGGGGGAAGATGCCCTCAAGGATTTGGATGAGAGGGGTATTATTAGGATCGGCGCCGAGGTTCGCCCCGGTGATATCTTGGTGGGGAAGGTAACTCCCAAGGGGGAAACGGAACTTACCGCCGAGGAACGCCTGCTCCGGGCAATTTTCGGTGAAAAGGCCCGGGAGGTCAGGGATACCTCCCTGCGAGTACCCCACGGGGAAGGGGGAATTGTGGTCGATGTCAAGGTTTTTTCCCGGGAAGAGGGCGATGAGCTGGCCCCGGGGGTAAATCAGCTGGTATGGGTATATGTGGCCCAAAAGCGCAAGATATCCGAAGGGGATAAGGTTGCTGGCCGGCACGGTAACAAGGGTGTTATTGCCCGCATCCTGCCGGAGGAGGATATGCCCTTCCTCCCCGATGGAACACCGGTGGAAATCATTCTAAACCCCCTGGGGGTTCCTTCCCGGATGAATATTGGTCAGGTTTTGGAGACCCACTTGGGATGGGCAGCCGAGGCCCTGGGCATTACCATAGCAACTCCTATTTTTGACGGTGCTCGGGAAGAAGAAGTTAAGGATTTGTTGCGGCAGGCGGGCAAGCCCGAGGACGGCAAGACTATATTATATGATGGCCGGACAGGTACTCCCTTTGACAACCGGGTTACCGTGGGCTATATCTATATGCTAAAATTGGTCCACCTGGTGGATGACAAAATTCACGCCCGTTCTACCGGGCCCTACTCCCTGGTTACCCAGCAGCCCCTGGGTGGGAAGGCCCAATTTGGCGGGCAGAGGTTTGGCGAGATGGAGGTATGGGCCCTGGAGGCCTATGGGGCAGCCCATACATTACAGGAACTTTTGACGGTTAAATCCGATGATGTGATAGGCCGGGTGAAAACCTATGAAGCCATTGTCAAGGGTGAGAATGTGCCTGAACCGGGTGTTCCTGAGTCCTTTAAGGTGTTAATTAAGGAAATGAAAAGTATTGGCCTCGATGTCAAGGTTCTCTCCGAAGAGGAAGAGGAGATTGAAATTGTGGAAGAGGATGACGATATTACCGTTACTGCCAGGGAATTGGGGATTGATATTGATGGTTCCCCAGAGACAAAAAAGGAAAAAGGGGAAGACACCGGCAGTTAAGAGGCGGGAAAGGAACTGCTCTGGATGGGGGATAACCTTTAATTTCCCCGGTTGTTTTCAAACCTGCTAGAAGTTTAAAAGGGGGAGAGGCCATGTTAGATGCCAACAGTTTCGAACAGATCAGAATAGGCTTGGCTTCATCGGATATGATCCGGTCCTGGTCCAGCGGTGAAGTTAAGAAACCGGAGACCATTAACTACCGGACCCTGAAGCCTGAGCGAGATGGTCTATTCTGTGAAAGAATATTTGGCCCTACCCGTGATTGGGAATGCCATTGCGGTAAATACAAGAGAGTGCGTTATAAGGGTATTGTCTGTGATCGCTGTGGTGTGGAGGTTACCAGGGCTAAGGTGCGGCGGGAACGTATGGGCCACATTGAGCTGGCTGCCCCGGTCTCCCACATCTGGTATTTTAAAGGGATACCCAGCCGGATGGGCTTGATTTTGGATATATCACCCCGATTATTGGAAAGGGTTCTCTATTTTGCCTCTTATATAGTTATTGATCCCGGAGATACTCCTTTGAACAAGAAGCAGCTCCTCAATGAAACGGAATACCGGGAGTACCGGGATAAGTACCAGAATCAATTTCGGGCTGCCATGGGTGCAGAGGCCATTAAAAAGCTGCTGGAGGAAATTGATATTGAGGAATTGGTCGCCGAGCTTCGGCAGGAAATTAAAGAAGCCCGGGGCCAACGGCGGGTCAGGGCCATCCGCAGGCTGGAAGTGGCGGAGGCCTTCCGGAAATCCGGCAATCGCCCGGAATGGATAATATTGGATGCCATACCGGTTATTCCCCCGGAATTACGTCCCATGGTACAGCTGGATGGGGGGCGTTTTGCCACATCGGATCTCAATGACCTTTACCGCCGGGTAATAAATAGGAACAATCGGCTCAAGAGGCTTTTGGATTTGGGTGCGCCGGATATTATCGTGCGGAATGAAAAGCGCATGCTACAGGAGGCTGTGGATGCCCTCATCGATAATGGCAGGCGGGGGAGGCCCGTTACCGGCCCAGGCAATCGTCCTTTAAAATCCCTCAGTGATATGCTGAAGGGTAAGCAGGGCCGTTTTCGCCAGAACCTCTTGGGTAAAAGGGTGGATTATTCTGGCCGCTCGGTTATTGTTGTTGGCCCGGGTTTAAAGTTCCACCAGTGTGGTTTACCCAAAGAAATGGCCCTGGAGCTCTTCAAGCCCTTTGTTATGAACAAACTGGTGGAAAAGGAGTATGCCCATAATATAAAAAGTGCCAAGCGAATGGTGGAAAGGGTTAGGGATGAGGTTTGGGATGTTTTGGAGGAGGTTATTAAGGAGCATCCGGTTATGCTCAATAGGGCGCCCACCTTGCACCGCCTTGGTATCCAGGCCTTTGAGCCCGTTCTGGTGGAGGGGCGGGCCATCCAGATCCATCCCCTGGTTTGCACCGCCTACAATGCCGATTTTGATGGGGATCAAATGGCTGTCCATGTTCCCCTCAGTGCTGAGGCCCAGGCGGAGGCCAGGGTGCTGATGCTTTCTGCCCATAATATTCTTTCTCCCGCCAATGGGAAGCCCTTGGCCACCCCCACCCAGGATATGGTTTTGGGTTGTTATTATCTCATGATGCTCAGGGAAGGTGCCAAGGGTGAAGGAAAATGCTTTTCTTCTCCGGAGGAGGCCGTTTTAGCCTATGAAAACGGGGTGGTGGAGCTGCATGCCCGCATCAAGGTGAGGGAAGATGGCCAGATGTGGGAAACCACCCCCGGCAGGATTATATTTAATGAGGCTGTTCCCTCCGGTATGCCCAGGGTAAATGAACTGGCCGATAAAAAGGCCTTGGGTAGGTTAATTGCGGAGTGTTACCGGCGCTATGGGGTAACCCGGACGGCCAAGTTCCTTGATGATATTAAACACCTGGGTTTTCGCTTTGCTACCCAGGCCGGTGTTACCATCTCCATGTCTGATATCAAGATTCCCGCCACTAAGGAGGCCATCCTAAAGGATGCAGATAAAACTGTTTCTCTGTTGGAAAAACAGTATCGGCGGGGTTTGATTACCAGTGAGGAGCACTACCGGCAGGTCATTGATGTCTGGAATAATGCCACGGAAAAGGTTACCGATGCCCTTGTTGAGGAAATGGATCATTTCAACCCCGTGTATATGATGGCCA
This sequence comes from Bacillota bacterium, assembly GCA_012518435.1. Taxonomy (GTDB): domain Bacteria; phylum Bacillota; class DTU030; order DTU030; family DTU030; genus JAAYTH01. Next base: position 5,491 of record JAAYSG010000071.1, on the reverse strand, counting down.
TTTCCGGGGCCCGGGGTAATATCCAGCAGATCCGCCAGCTGGCTGGCATGCGGGGCCTTATGGCCGACCCCTCTGGGCGAATTATCGACCTTCCCATCAAGGCCAACTTCCGGGAGGGTCTGACGGTCTTGGAGTATTTTATATCCACCCATGGTGCCCGGAAGGGTTTGGCTGATACTGCCCTTAGGACTGCTGATTCGGGTTATTTAACCCGCCGCCTGGTGGATGTTTCCCAGGATGTTATTGTTCGGGAAGAGGATTGTGGTACAACCCAGGGTACCCTTGTCAAAGCTATGATGGATGGGCAGGAGGTAATCCAAAGCCTGGCCGAGAGGATTGTGGGGCGCATTGCCAGTGAGGATATTATTCATCCGCTGACAGGAGAGGTCCTCACTGCAGCGGGGGAGGAGATTAAGGAGGGTGATGCCGAGGCCATAACGGCGGCTGGTATTACGGGGGTGAAAATACGCTCCATTCATACCTGTAATTCCCGCCATGGTATCTGTGCCCGTTGTTATGGGCGGAACCTGGCCACTGGCAAAAGGGTGGATGTTGGGGAAGCAATTGGTATTGTGGCTGCCCAATCCATTGGTGAACCGGGGACCCAGCTTACCATGCGGACCTTCCATACTGGCGGAGTGGCAGGGGAGGATATCACCCAGGGTCTGCCACGGGTTGAGGAATTGTTTGAAGCCCGCAGGCCAAAGGGGCAGGCCATCATTGCTGAAGTGGATGGGATTGTCTATATACGCGAGGTCAAGGGGCGCAAGGAGCTCCAGATCCACACGGAACATGGTGAAGTCAAGTCCTACCAGGTTCCCTATGGGGCCCGGATCCACGTGGAGGAGGGGCAGGAAGTGGCGGCGGGGGAGGAACTGACCGAGGGTTCTGTTAATCCCCATGAACTGTTGCGAGTACGGGGCATAGAAGGGGTGCAGCGCTATCTCCTCCAGGAGGTACAGAAGGTGTATCGTTCCCAGGGGGTTGATATCAACGACAAACACATTGAGGTTATTGTGCGCCAAATGCTGCGGAAGGTGAAGGTGGATGATCCCGGTGATACCGAGCTTCTGCCCGGGGGACTGGTGGAGTATGCAGATTTTGCCGAGGAAAATGCCCGTGCCACCGCCCAGGGACTTAAACCGGCTACGGCCCGCCCCATGCTCCTGGGCATTACCAAGGCTTCCTTGGCAACGGAGTCCTTCCTTTCGGCGGCGTCCTTCCAGGAAACCACCAGGGTTTTGACGGATGCTGCCATCAAGGGGAAACTTGACCCCCTCTTGGGGCTGAAGGAAAATGTGATTATTGGCAAGTTGGTGCCAGCGGGTACTGGGATGCCCCGCTATCTAAATCTCAGTGTTTCTGTACGGGAATTGGAGGAGGGCTCCTCTTCGGAGGAAGGGGAAATTGGTACGCCAGATTTTGGCGAGGAAGCCCCAGCCCCGGAAACCCCCTTATCCGCCCAAGATGCTGTGGCCATGGGGGATGTTTCCAACCCGGGTGAAGCGGGCTAAGGCCCTTGTTTCGGAATTTTAAGCAGGGAAAAAAGTGAATCTACTGGGGCTGGTGCCGCCCAATACTTGCTTGACATCGACCGGCCCCAGTGGTAGTATATTGGAGTATGTGTGTGGCTAAAAGTCCTTATTATTGCCAGGAAAACCGTCAGGAAGGGGGCCGGGGATATGTCATTGTCTGAGCTGAAAAAGGCCGGGAATAGGAGTGTGGGTTCTAAGCAAACCAAGAAGGCCATTGAGAATGGTACTGCCCTTAAGGTATACATTGCCAAGGATGCTGAAAGCCATGTGACCACCCCCCTAATTGATATGTGTACAGAACGGGGGATAGAAATTGTCTACATAGATGAAATGCGCACACTGGGTGAGGCCTGTGGTATCCAAGTGGGGGCAGCCTCAGCGGCCATTGTATCTGTGTGATTTGATTCCTATCCAACCCGGGGAAAAAGTTAGATATTACTTCCAATAGTTTATATAATTTTACTGGAAGGAGGTGGGGAGTTGCCAACTATTAGCCAACTAGTGAGACAAGGTAGGAAAACCATTGTGAAGAAATCCCAATCCCGTGCCCTACAGGGATCACCGCAAAAACGCGGTGTCTGCACCAGGGTGTTTACTACCACACCAAAAAAACCAAACTCCGCCCTGCGTAAGGTTGCCAGGGTTAGGTTGACCAATGGAATTGAGGTTACGGCCTATATTCCCGGAATTGGGCATAACCTGCAGGAGCACTCTGTGGTCTTGATTCGGGGTGGCCGGGTGAAGGATTTACCGGGGGTGAGGTACCATATTGTGCGGGGGACCTTGGATGCTGCTGGGGTACAGGAGCGCATGCAGTCCCGATCCAAGTATGGTGTTAAGCGGCCGGGGAAATAGTTTCTTTTATAACAATAATTTCCGTCGGCTGGGGGAGAATATTACTCTGTAAAGGAGGGATGGAGCATGCCCCGAAGAGGCCAGGTGCCAAAGCGGGAAGTTTCGCCTGATCCTGTGACCAATAGTCGCTTGGTTACCAGATTGATTAACAAGGTTATGTTGGATGGGAAAAGGAGCTTGGCGGCTAGGATTTGTTATGATGCCTTTGAAATTGTTAGGGAGAAAACCGGCAAGGACCCCGTTGAGGTATTTGAAGAAGCCATGAAAAACATTATGCCTTTGGTGGAAGTGAGGGCCCGGCGTGTCGGTGGTGCAACCTACCAAGTGCCCGTTGAAGTTAGGGCGGATAGGCGCACCTCGGTGGGATTGCGCTGGCTCATCGACTTTGCCCGCAAGCGGGGGGAACATACCATGAAGGAGAGGTTAGCCGGAGAAATTTTGGATGCGGCTAACGGTGCCGGTGGTGCTGTGAGGAGGAAGGAAGATACACACAAAATGGCAGAAGCCAACAAGGCCTTTGCTCACTATAGATGGTAAAAGGAATGTTGACCTTGACTGTTCTTGGCACACAGTGGATATTTGAAATTTGTCGGTAAGGGGGGAAGATAATGCAGCGGACAATACCACTGGAAAAGGTACGCAATATCGGTATCATGGCCCATATTGATGCCGGTAAAACGACAACGACTGAGAGAATTTTATTTTATACCGGGCGGGTGCACAAGGTGGGAGAAGTCCACGACGGGGCTGCCACCATGGACTGGATGGTGCAGGAGCAGGAACGGGGAATTACTATCACGTCGGCTGCAACTACCTGCCTCTGGAAGGATTATAGTATTAACATTATTGACACACCAGGACACGTTGATTTCACAGTAGAGGTTGAACGCTCCCTCCGTGTTTTAGATGGTGCAATAGCCGTATTCTGTGCCAAGGGCGGTGTGGAACCCCAATCTGAAACTGTTTGGCGGCAGGCGGACAAATACCGTGTCCCGCGGATTGCCTATATCAACAAGATGGATATTACTGGGGCAGACTTTAACAATAGTGTGGAAATGATGAGGGAGAGGCTCAAGGCAAATGCGGTACCGGTGCAAATTCCCGTTGGTCGTGAAGAGGGTTTTAAAGGCATAATTGATCTAATTACCATGAAGATGCGAATCTACGAAGATGAACTGGGTTCTGGGGGGGAGGAACTTGAGATCCCCACCGAGATGAAGGCTGAAGCAGTAGGCCAGCGGGAGTTGCTGGTGGAAGCCCTGGCGGAAATAGATGAAGAAATCATGCTAAAATACTTGGAAGGCCAAGAGATATCTATTCCGGAACTAAAGGCTGCCATTCGGCGGGCCACATTGGATGTGGCAATGGTTCCCGTTTTGTGTGGTTCCTCTTATAGGAATAAGGCTGTTCCACCCCTTCTGGATGCAATCATTGATTATATGCCCGCTCCCACCGATGTGGCCGATATTCAGGGTATTAATCCTGATACTGGGGAGGAGGAACGGCGGGAGACCAAGGATGATGCACCTTTTTCTGCTCTGGCCTTTAAAATTGCCACTGATCCCTATGTGGGGAGGCTGGCTTTTTTCCGTGTTTATTCTGGTGTCTTGGCGGCTGGGAGTTATATTTTCAATAGCGCCAAGGGCAAGCGGGAACGGGTTGGCAGGCTTCTGAAAATGCATGCCAACCACCGGGAGGAGGTTGATGCCGTCTACACCGGCGATATAGCAGCTGCCATTGGCCTAAAAAATGTAACCACCGGTGATACCTTGTGTGATGGGGAAAATCCCATTTTGTTGGAATCCATGGAATTTCCCGAACCGGTTATTTCTGTTGCCATTGAGCCCAAGACCAAGGCTGATCAGGATAAGATGTCGACGGCCTTGACAAAATTGGCTGAGGAGGATCCCACCTTTAAGGTGCGGGTGGATCATGAGACTGGCCAGAGTATAATCGAAGGCATGGGGGAACTCCACTTGGATATCATAGTGGACCGGCTCCTGCGGGAGTTTAAGGTGGGGGCCAATGTCGGTAAACCCCAGGTCTCCTACAAGGAAACCATTACGAAGAAGGTAAAGGTGGAGGGCAAGTTTATCCGTCAGACCGGTGGCCGGGGCCAGTATGGTCATGTGGTGCTCCAACTGGAACCCCTAGAGAGGGGCCAGGGTGTGGAGTTTGAAAATAAGGTTGTGGGTGGAGCTGTTCCCAAGGAGTATATTCCCGCTGTGGAGGCGGGGGTTAGGGGGGCCATGAAAACCGGGACCTTGGCCGGGTATGAACTGGTGGATATTAAGGCAACCTTGCTTGATGGCTCCTTCCATGAGGTGGATTCTTCGGAAATTGCCTTCAAGGCCGCTGGCTCCATGGCCTTAAAGGAAGGGGTGGCCAAGGCGGAACCGGTAGTTTTGGAACCCATCATGAAGGTAGAGGTTTTGGTTTTGGAGGAATATATGGGTGATGTAATGGGAGACTTTAGCGGCCGCCGCGGCCGTATCGAAGGTATGGAGACCCGGGCGGGTGTGCAGGTGATAAAGGGTTTTGTACCCTTGGCAGAGATGTTCGGTTATGCCACGGATCTACGTTCCCGAACCCAAGGACGGGGAACCTATACCATGGAATTTTCCCACTATGAACCCCTGCCGAAGAGTATTACCCATGGGGTGGTTAGTGGGAACATCTAGACCCTCAGTGGATGTACTCTTTAGATGGGCCAATACTATTTTATTGGCCTTTAGATAAAACTAACACAACAAAAGCAGGAAAGTTAAGGAGGATGAATCAGAATGGCTAAGCAAAAATATGAACGGACGAAACCCCATGTGAACATTGGTACCATCGGTCATGTGGACCACGGCAAAACCACTTTGACTGCCGCCATTACCCGCTGCCTTGCCGAAACCGGTGGAGCAAGTTTTACCAGCTATGAACAAATCGACAAGGCACCGGAGGAGAAGGACCGGGGGATTACCATTGCCACGGCCCACGTGGAATACGAGACCGAGGAGCGTCACTATGCCCACGTGGACTGCCCCGGCCACGCCGACTATGTGAAGAACATGATCACCGGGGCCGCCCAGATGGATGGTTCCATCTTGGTGGTC
>JAAYSG010000070.1 GCA_012518435.1 Bacillota bacterium | reverse complement strand
CCTGATTCACCCCCGCACGGGGGTGTGGATTGAAACCAAAACTTTGACATTGCTGTTCCTCCCTTCCTGTATTCACCCCCGCACGGGGGTGTGGATTGAAACTCTGACTTGATATGATACTCGTGCTTGCACCTGCCGATTCACCCCCGCACGGGGGTGTGGATTATGGCCCCCTGCTGTGTAGGTAGGGAGCTTGTGTTGCTGTAACATAGGCAGTGGGGCATTATACTAGTCCCGGCTAATTTATTCATCTTCAACAAATTCATATGGGGGGGATAATTGTCATAGATTATATGAAACCATATATGGTTGGTGATCATATGCCTGATTTTTTAGCCGGGATGGTTCATAACTTTTTGGTGGCCTTTGGTGTGATAATAGGGGCCAGTGTTTTTGCGGGGGTGGGTGCTGTGGTTATAAATCGCCCTCCCCTTAGGACTATGCTGGAAATAGCCCGCTCCTTGAAAATATGGGCCATGGCTGTGGCCCTGGGTGGTACTTTTTCTTCTTATGCCGCTATAGAAAAGGGCATTTTTGCCGGGGAATTTAGATCCACCATAAAACAGGCGGTGTATGTGCTAACTGCCCTTTCCGGGGCCAATTTTGGCTATATGGTGATAAAGCTCATACAAAGGTGTGGGGAAATATGGGGAAATTAAGAAGGGGTTCCCCAGGTTATCTTTTTTGCTTTGCCGTGGGGCTTATGGCCGGAATTTTGCTGGGCGCTGTTGCATTGAATATTCTGGTAAGCCATAGAATTGATTCCTATCATAAAACAATTGCCCAATTGCGGGCGGATATTCGGGATAAGGATAGTAGGTTGGAAAAACTGGAGCAATCCCTCAATACGCAAAAATATCTTCTCCAGGCTGTAGAAGTTACTCTGTTATTTGGCCAGGATGGGAAGAATGGAGCCATTGTGGAAGTGGACGAAATGGAAAGGATGGAGATTGAAAGTAATATAAAGGAAAAGTATGTTTCTTTGTTGGGAAAGGAAGTTGATACCATTGATGTGGATATGGTTGCGGAAGTAGTGGATAGGAGGATCTTCAAAATTGGGACAAGGGAGTACGTACTCCACGTTGTGCGCTTAATTTTAAGTGAAACACTAAGGATTTGGGTTAGGGTGGAGGTAATCGATTAATTTGTAAGTGGCAATGCCCGGGGGAACCATGCGGCCCAAGGTTCGGTAAACTCGGCCAGGGCAGGAAGAAAATTATGGCCTGTTGCTGGGTAATTAGGGTTAGGTTAGGGGTTTAAGGCCTGCTGGGTACTATAATCTAGCAAAATCTCTTTCTTGCCGGCAGGTATTTGCAAGGCTATAGTGAAATCTATAGGGAAACCATCTTGGCCAATGAGAAAGGGAGGATATTGGATGTCGAAACGGAAGGTTTTGATTATGGGTGCTGCAGGAAGGGATTTTCACAATTTTAACACCTATTTTCGCCATAATAAAGATTATGAGGTTGTTGCCTTTACAGCCACGCAAATACCGGATATAGCCGGTAGAAGATATCCCGCTAGTCTATCTGGCAGTTTGTATCCCAATGGGATAGCAATTTATGATGAAGCTGAACTAGAAAACCTCATTAAGAAAGAAAAAATAGATGAGGTGGTCTTTGCCTATAGCGATATATCCCACCAGGCGGTAATGGGAAAGGCCTCCCGGGTACTGGCCAGTGGCGCAGATTTTCGTCTTATGGGGCCCAAAACCACTATGCTAAAGAGCAAGGTTACTGTTATTGCCGTCTGTGCCACCCGAACCGGTACAGGTAAAAGCCAGACCACCCGCCGGGTTGCGAAAATTCTTCAGGAGCAGGGGAAGAGGGTTGTGGTAATAAGGCATCCCATGCCCTATGGCGACTTGGAAAAACAGGCCTGCCAGCGGTTTGCTTCTTATGCGGATTTAGACAAGCATAGCTGCACCATTGAGGAAAGGGAAGAGTATGAGCCCCATCTGGATCAGGGCTTTATTGTCTATGCCGGGGTTGATTATGAGAAAATTCTCAGGGAAGCGGAGAAGGAAGCCGATGTAATTATTTGGGATGGCGGTAACAATGATATCCCCTTCTATGAAACCGATGTCTTTATAACTGTGGTAGATCCCCATCGCCCCGGGGATGAAATTATGTACCATCCCGGGGAAACTAACCTGCGGATGGCGGATATTATTATCATTAACAAAATAGAAACAAGCAGTCCCGAAAATATAGAAATAGTGCGTAACAATATTCAAAAAATTAATCCCCAGGCCGCAGTTGTGGATGCCGCTTCGCCCATATTTATCGAAAATTATGAGGCCATAGCCGGCCGTCGGGTTTTGGTGGTGGAGGATGGGCCCACCCTGACCCATGGCAACATGGCCTATGGTGCCGGTACAATTGGAGCGAAAAAATACGGTGCCCGGGAATTTGTTGACCCCCGACCACATGCTGTGGGGAGTATCAAGGATACCTTTGCCCAATATACCCACCTAACCAATGTGCTCCCGGCCATGGGTTATGGAGCTAGACAGCTAAGGGAGCTGGAGGCCACTATTTCTCGGGTTGATGCTGATTTGGTTGTTATTGGCACACCCATTGATTTGCGCCGTGTACTGGAAATTAGGCAGCCCACTGTGCGGGTCTGTTATGAACTGCAGGAAATAGGGGAGCCAACGCTAGAAAGCCTCTTAAGCAGGACCCTGGGGAAGTAAGGTCTTAGGGGATGATTCTTTATGTTGCTAAGACAAAAAACCGAGGAACTGGAGGAACGCAACCTTTCTCCCCTGGCAACCTTAAGTAGAGATTCTCGAGGAAGGAAAAGGTGGGAAAAGGAATGCCCGGTACGGACCGCCTTTCAGCGGGATCGGGATCGGATACTCCATTCCAAGGCCTTTCGGAGGCTTAAACACAAAACCCAGGTATTTATTGCGCCGGAGGGAGATCATTACCGTACCCGTCTTACCCATACCCTAGAGGTTGCACAAATTGCCCGGACTATTGCCCGTTCTCTAAAGTTGAATGAGGATCTTACTGAAGCCATTGCCCTGGGACATGATTTGGGCCATACCCCCTTTGGCCATTCCGGGGAAGCGGCCCTTGATGAGGTATCCACCTCTGGTTTTCGCCACAATGAACATAGCCTACGGGTGGTTGATGTTTTGGAGGGGCAGGGAGGGTTAAACCTTACTTATGAGGTAAGGGATGGTATTCTCAACCATACTGGCTCCGAACCGGCAACCCTGGAGGGACAAATAGTCCGGATTGCCGACTGGGTTGCCTACATCAATCACGATATAGATGATGCCTTGCGGGCCGATGTTATTAGTCAGGCTGAGCTGCCTCAAGATTGTCTAAAGGTATTGGGCTCGGGGCACAGCACCCGCATTAATATAATGGTCAGCGATTTAATAAGGGCCAGCCAGGGGCGGGGAAAAATTCAAATGAGCCCCAAGGTGGAGCGGGCCACCAAAAAGCTACGTGCCTTTTTGTTCGACCATGTATATACAAATCCCCGGGCCAAGGGGGAGGAGGAGAAGGCAAAATCCCTCCTTAAACAACTATACTATTTTTATCTCCAACACCCGGAGAAAATAGATGCGGGGGTTAAGGGGGATGATCTAGAACAGGCGGTTTTGGATTATATTGCGGGAATGACTGATCGCTATGCTTTAAAACAATTTAACCTTTACTTTGTTCCCTCCCAGTTTAAAGATTATATTTAGTCTGCCAAGGAAAATGTTCCTTTTCCTCCGGCTGGGAGGGTTTTTGGGAGTTCTTTGGGGAAAAAGAAGGAGGAGGAGAAGGAATTAAGGGAGCAATAACGAATATATCAGTTAAGGTCAAAAAGGTAACTTTCTACAATATGCAAGACAAGGGGATTATGGATACCCATTAGGCTAATGGGCGTTTCAGGAAAAACCTAAATAGGTATTTTACCCCTTATGATTGTTACCCTATCTAAAGTTGATGGGGTAATTTACTTGCCCACTATAGGGAAAGTGTATTTCGCCGGAAGGAATTCAATTTCCCCGGAGGATAGGTGGTTTCTATGGGATCTGAGGTGAGGGAACGGGTAAGGGATGCCAGTGATATTGTGGCTATTATTGGTGAGCGGGTGCGGTTAAAAAGGCAAGGTAAAAACTATATTGGCCTGTGCCCCTTTCACCAAGAAAAGACACCATCCTTCACCGTTTCCCCGGAAAAGCAGCTCTTTTATTGTTTTGGCTGCCAGGTGGGGGGAGATGTCTTTAAGTTTATAGAACTCTGGGAGAAGACTGATTTTAGGGGGGCTTTGGAAATCCTGGCTGATCGGGCGGGAATAGCCCTGCGGGAGCAGAGCCCCCGGGAACAAAGACGTCAGCAGGAACGTGAATCCCTCTATGGGGTTTTAAGTCTTGCAGCCCAGTTTTATCAGCATGCCCTTTGGCACTCCCCGGCGGCCCAAGGGAGCAGGGATTATTGCCTCCAGCGGGAGATTAAGGAAGAAACGGCACGGACATTTGGACTGGGCTATGCCCCTCCGGGTTGGGATAACCTAATTCGTTTTCTGGGCAAAAGGGGTTATAGCCCCGAGATATTGCTCAAGGCAGGGTTGGTATTACCGGGAAAGGCGGGGGGCTACTATGATCGCTTTCGCCACCGATTAATTTTCCCTATTCAAGATCATCGGGGGCGAGTGGTGGCCTTTGGGGGGCGGGTGGTGGATGATTCCCAACCCAAGTATCTTAACTCCCCAGAAAGTAGTATTTATAGTAAAAGGAAAAACCTCTATGGGCTCCCCTTTGCCGTCGCGGGGATAAGAGAAAAGGGATGGGTTTTGCTTGTGGAAGGCTACCTTGATGCAATTATGGTTTACCAGTCTGGCTGGACCAATGTGCTAGCATCCTTAGGCACTGCCCTCACCGGTGAACAGGCAAAGTTACTTGCCAGATACTCCCAACGGGTTTTACTGGCCTATGATGCCGATGCGGCGGGGCAAGAGGCGGCCTTACGTAGCTTTCATCTGTTGCGGCAGGTTGGCTGTCAGGTGCAGGTTGTGCCCCTGCCGGCGGGTTCCGATCCAGACTCTTATCTACGCCGCCAAGGAGCCGAATCCTTTGCCGGGCTTTTGGCCAACCCCCTTTCGCTGGTCGAATACCGCCTAAAAATGTTACAAGGGCAGTCCGATCTTTCCCAGCTGGAGGAAAAGGTGCGGGCAGTGGATACCCTTATACCCCTTCTATGTGCAATAGAGCATGAGGTGGAGCGGGAGGTATCAATAAAAAAAGTTGCCGCTACCCTAGCGGTCAGCGAAGACTCAATCTGGACGGAAAT
>JAAYSG010000069.1 GCA_012518435.1 Bacillota bacterium | reverse complement strand
TTTACAGTCTGCCCCCTTTGGCCAAACTTGGGTACCTCTCCCTTTAATATAATTGGTGGGCCCACCTGGGATCGAACCAGGGACCGACCGGTTATGAGCCGGCTGCTCTACCGCTGAGCTATGGGCCCGGATGTGGTCGGAGCGACTGGATTTGAACCAGCGACCCCTTGCTCCCGAAGCAAGTGCGCTACCAAGCTGCGCCACGCTCCGAACAGTAGCATGAATTAGTATACCCCAAATTCCTATTATAGTCAAGCACCGCAAAATTTATGGTAATCCTTTTTAGGGGCAACAATGGCGGTTATTACCTTTATAAAGGGTTAGAACACTATTTTCCGGGTTTTCCCTGTGGAACAACCCCTTACTATTTTGGCATAAATAGAATTCATTTGGTTAATCCCTCCGAAAGAAGGACTGCGCTGGCCATTTCCGGAGGGATTAACCCATAATATACTCCTTTGAGTTACAAGAGTGCAGCCTCCACCAAAACTTGCTTTATAAAGGCAACTTCTTCGGTGGTAGCCTCGGCAAGGGGAAGGCGTAGTCCTCCGACATCAAAACCTGTTAATTTTAATGCAGTCTTTACAGGAATTGGGTTGGTGGTTACAAACATGGCCTGGAAGATGGGCAGGAGTTCCCTGTGGCAGCGGGCAGCTTCCTCCACTTGGCCACATTTAAAGGCTTTGACCATGGTTTGAATTCGGTCTGCTACTATGTGGGAGGCAACACTTACAACACCCTTGCCTCCTACTGCCATAATGGGTAAAGTGAGGCTGTCATCACCACTGTAAATGGTGAATTCGGGGGGCGTCAAACGTCGGATCTTGGAGACTTGATCCAAATCTCCACTTGCTTCCTTAATTGCAATGATGTTATCGATTTGGGCCAGGCGGGCTACCGTTTCTGCTTCTATATTGCGGGAGGTACGCCCGGGGACATTATACAACATGATGGGCAAAGAGGTGGTAGAGGCTATTGAGGAAAAGTGGGCATAGAGGGCATCTTGGGGGGGTTTGTTGTAGTAGGGGGTTACCAGCATGATGGCATCAGCCCCCAATTCTTCCGCCTTCCGGGTCAATTCAATACTTTGCTGGGTGTTGTTGCTACCCGTCCCGGCTATAACCGGTACCCTTCCCGCTGCTGTTTTAATTACACATTCATAAAGGGAAAGTCCTTCTTCCATAGTTAGGGTGGGGGATTCCCCTGTGGTTCCAGTAACCACTAAGCCATCGGAACCAAGCTGGATCAATCGCTCTGTCAGTTGTTCCATTTTTTTCAGATCAACTTGTAGCTCTTCATCAAAGGGGGTTATCATTGCGGTAATTACTGTACCTAAATTAGACAATTACATTCACCTCTCATAATGTTTTTCGGCACTTGTCCGGGTCTCCCATTCATTTTATAAATCCAGTAGTTTGTCGAAACCATAGGTAACTCCCGGGATTTCCCCAATTTTCTTTATACCCAATAATATTCCCGGTATAAAGGACTCCCGACTAATGGAATCGTGGCGTAGGGTTAATGTTTGGCCTAACCCACCAAAGATAATCTGTTGGTGGGCGACAAAGCCCGGTAGACGAACACTATGGATTCTTATGCCCCCCAGTTCACCGCCCCGCACTCCGGAAATCTTTTCCAGGCATGGTGCATCACCCACTATATTGTCAGTAGATTGTACAGACCTAATGATTTCAGCAGTGTTTATGGCTGTACCCGAGGGTGCATCAGCTTTTAGGGGATTGTGGGCCTCGATGATTTCCACCGCAGGAAAGAAACGGGCGGCCTTACGGGCCAATTCCAACATCAAAACCGCTCCCAAGGCAAAATTCGGGGCCACTAAGATGTTTTTGCCCGCTCCTTGACTCCATTCTAACAACAGGGGAATGTCATCACTTGTAAGTCCGGTCGTCCCCACTACGGCATGGGCACCATAATGAAGTATTTTGCGAATATTATCCTTTACAACGGTAGGGTTAGTGAAATCCACCACAACCTGGGGTTTGACGCGTTGAAGACAGGCATTTAAATCATCTTCGATAATAACTCCAGTACCGGTACTTCCCGCTACTTCCCCGGCATCCAGGCCAATTCCCCTTGTCTTGCCAACGGCCCCTACTAATTTTACCTCCTGATCTTGGAGAATGCCTTGTATTGCCGTCCGACCCATTTTGCCGTAGGCACCGTTTACTACAACCTTTATTTTCCTTGTCACCATTACCATCCTCCCTAGAGAAATATAGGGTATGCCTTTTTCCCGGTGTGGGAATTGGTTGTTTGGCATAAAAACAGCAGTTACCCCGAAATAACACTGTAACTGCTGTATGTTTATTCATACTGCATAGGAGACCTCCTCCCCCCGCATCAAGTGAGATAGCGCTTCACCGGCCATTATGCGGGCATGAACGGTGACAGTCCTGTAATTATTCACTACAGGCCCAGTCCAAAAACCCGGGAAGGTTTTTAGACTTCGGCGGTGACTCCTTTCCCCACCTTTCATATCATTCCCCAGATCCCGGTAGATACTATTAGTCAGCCGCTCCTCTACCTCACCCCATATAATGGAGATGAGGTATTGCACACTATTCTGTTGCTGAAATGATACCAGTATTCTTGTTATTTGTCAACTTATGACTAAGGGGGATGTAGTTGTTAAACTAGCGGAAAAGCGATAATGTCTCATTAGACGACAAGGGAAAATGTCCCGGGCGAAGAAAACAATCCCGTTGGATTATTTCACGGCGGGGTGAGTCTAATGAGA
>JAAYSG010000068.1 GCA_012518435.1 Bacillota bacterium | reverse complement strand
CCTAACCGCTGGTGAGCTCTTACCTCACCGTTCCATCCTTACCCGGCACTCATTGCTAATAGCAGGTACCGGGCGGTTTATTTCTGTGGCACTATCCTTAGGGTTGCCCCTACTGGGCGTTACCCAGCACCCTGCCCTACGGAGCTCGGACTTTCCTCAAGGGTGGCCTTTCGGCACCTACCCTTGCGGTCATCCAGTCTACTCACCGGTGGACATTATTATTCCCTGGGTATTACATAATAGCATCCCCCGGTGCACCTGTCAAGGAAGCATTTTTTTTAGTTTTTCATCAATACCCTTGTTAGCTAATTTATCCGCCCTTTTATTTTTCTCCCGCGGAATGTGGTTTATTTGGAAGTTGGCAAAACCCCGAAGCAATGCAAGGGCCTCTTGGTGAAGGGGGAGCAAGTTGGGATGCCTAACCCGGTAGACACCGGTTATTTGCCTTACCAAAAGTTGGCTATCACTATATATTGCAATTGCCACGGGTGCATAGCCTCCGGCCTCCTTTAAGCCCCGAATTAGGGCCTGGTACTCCGCCACATTGTTGGTGGTTTCACCAATATACTCATGGATTTCAGCCATAACATTATCATTTTCATCAAAAATTACCGCACCAATCCCCGCCGGCCCTGGGTTCCCCCGGGCCGCCCCATCAATGTATAAGACTAACGATTTCACTGACCCCCCCCACCTTCCATCATATATCCGGACATTCTTCTTTTCCCTGGTAGTATAAAATCCTACCACAGCTGGGGCAGGTCTGCAAGCGCTCATTGGTGATAATACGGCTGACAAGATTAGTCGGCAGGGAAATATGACATCCTTGGCATAAATCTCCCACTACCGCAGCCACAGCCTGTCCTCCCCTTTCTTTGCCAATTTTCTCATAGAGCTGGAGCCATTCCTCCCTCATCTCCCCTAGAAGCCCTTGCCTCTTCAGAAGCAGTTTCCCCATCTGACTTTCAAACTCTGCCATTTCTTTTTCCAATAAAAGATTCTTTTCCCGGTACTTTTTATCCAAGACCTCAATTGCCGCCGCCAAGGCATCCCTTTCCTCCTCCAGTACCTCTTGGTTAAGCATGGAGGCAATTATCTCTTCTTCCAGTTCTGCCCCTTCTTGTTTTAGCTGTGTTATTTGCCTTTGCATTTGGGTCAACTCCTGCAGGTTTGTGGTTTGTCCACTATAAAGACGTGTTTCCAATTCGTCTAATCCCGCCATTTTACCTACGTTTTCCCTTTCGCCCCGCCTTATTGCCCTTTTTACCTCCTTTAATTTCTCCATAAGTTGCTCCAAGTCCCTTTCTTTTTGTTCTAACCTCAGGGCCAGTTCCTTGGTTTCCCGGCGTATTTTCGCGTTATCTGCCTCCCGCTGGAGGTCTCTCCTTTTATTATCAATTTTTTGCAGATACCACAGGACCGCTATGCTCCCCATGCTATCTCCCTCCTTCAAATTTAAAAGACAGGCCAGCAAAGGGCCTGTCTTTACTCTAAACGAAATAATTCTTGAGGATGATGGCAGATGACATCAATATCAGCCCGCCTCAGGGCCAGCTCCCGCCGGATGTATTCGGACAGGGCCGGGATAAGGTGTTTTTCTGTGCCCAAATGGCCAGCATCAATTAAGCCCAGGCCAGCTTCCTGGGCCAGGCTTGCATCGTGATACCCTATATCCCCACTTACAAAGGCATGGGCTTTTTGCCTTATGGCCTCCTTTAGGTGGGAGCCGCCACTCCCACCACAAAGGGCTAGCCTGCTTACCCTTTGGTCCGGATTTCCCACAACCCGGACATGGTCAAGTTCAAGTCTTCTTTTTACCCATTGTACCAATTCGGCTAGGGAAAGGGGGGATTTTAGTTCCCCAATGCGGCCAAAACCCAATACTTTATCCCCTTCTTTTCGCCCGGGATAATTTTCCCCAGCCTCCCCGCTTGGTCTAAGTACCTGCACTTGGTCTAGACCCAATAATTTCGCCAGGAGATCATCGGTACCTCCCGGGGCCTGATCAAGGTTAGTATGGGCGCAATATACTATAAGGTTTTCCTGTATTATTTTGGCAGCCAAGGCACCCCAGGGGCGATCCAGTCTCAGGTCCCGCAGAGGCTTAAAAATTAGCGGATGGTGGGAGACAATCATGTTGGCGCCGTGCCTCCGGGCAGCGGCAAGGGAAGAACTATCCACATCCAAAGCAACTAGAAGCCCCTTGACCCTCTGGCAGGGATCCCCCGCTTGGAATCCTCCGTTATCCCAGGATGCCATGAGGGAAGGGGGGGCCCACTTTTCTATTATTTGTGCCAAAGTAGCAGCCGTTATAGGCATTTTCTAATCTCCTCCAATTGTTTCAGATGTGTTTTAAGCCGACGAAGCCGTTTGTAGTTAGGGGCAGTAGGGTTGGCCAGTTTCTCCATTTGGGCCAGGATGCTCCTACGTCTACGGATAAGCACATCTAAATGCTCGCTTAACAGGGGATGCCTATTGGCGACCAATTTGGGACCTAAGGTTACTACGGCTTCCCCCCCACTGGTTTCCAAACCATGTTCGGCTACAATTACTTCATATATATGGCCCTTTTCCCTTACCAGGGCCTCATCCACAATGCGAAAGTAATGACGGCTGAGCCAAAGCCTCAGTACATCAGCCTCTGACATGGGTTGCAAAATAAAGCGGCAAATGGAATCCGTTGCCCCCGGATATGCGCAGAGGATATCAATAATATTTCTACCACCCATCCCGGCTATTATTGCAGTATCTACTTCATTGGGGGTCAGAATTTGCAAACCATCGCCCTTGCGCACTTCAATTTGGGCATTTAGTCCCCTTTCCCTCACCCTTTGGCAGGCAAGACGATAGGGCCCATCATTAATTTCTCCGGCTATAACCCGGGAAACAAGCCCCCTTTGCACCAAGTAGATGGGCAAAAATGCATGATCAGTGCCAATGTCCGCAACAATGCTTCCCCTTGGTACAAACACGGAGAGCTGTTCTAAACGGGGGGAAAGATCCACCATCTATAATTCCTCCCACAAAAGCAAAAGGCAGGTACAATTGCTCCTGCCCTTGGCCTATCGTAAGAAATCTTTGAGCTTTTTACTGCGGCTGGGATGCCTAAGCTTCCGCAGTGCCTTGGCTTCAATTTGGCGAATCCGCTCTCGGGTTACACCAAAGATCTGGCCAACTTCCTCTAAGGTGCGGGCTCGACCGTCATCAATACCAAACCGCAGTCGCAAGACCTTTTTTTCCCTGGGGGTCAAGGTCTCTAGAACATCCTCCAACTGTTCCCGTAAAAGGGCAAAGGAAGCGGCATCAACCGGTGATAGGGCATCATGATCTTCGATGAAATCCCCCAGATGGCTGTCTTCTTCCTCCCCGATGGGTGTCTCTAGAGAAACAGGCTCTTGGGCTATCTTCATGACTTCCCGGACCTTTTCCTCGGTAATCCCCATTTCCGCGGCAATTTCCTCCGGCAAGGGGTCTCGGCCCAATTCTTGCAAGAGGTGGCGGGAAACACGAACCAGTTTATTTATGGTTTCCACCATATGCACCGGAATACGAATGGTGCGGGCCTGATCGGCAATGGCGCGGGTGATGGCTTGACGAATCCACCAGGTGGCATAGGTGCTAAATTTGTATCCCTTCGTATAGTCAAACTTCTCCACTGCCTTTAATAATCCCAGGTTCCCTTCCTGAATTAGGTCTAGAAAAAGCATACCCCGGCCCACATAGCGTTTGGCTATACTGACCACTAAACGCAGGTTCGCTTCGGCAAGGTCGCGCTTTGCAACTTCGTCACCCAATTCCATTCTTTTGGCCAAATCAACTTCTTCTTCCGCTGTTAACAACGGAACCCTACCAATTTCCTTTAGGTACATGCGGACTGGATCATCTATGGCTATCCCTTCGGGTACGGCAATTTCCGTCTCCTCTTCGGGGGAGGTTTTTACATCATCATCTTCTTCCTTCTCCTGATCCTCCTCATCCACTACCTCTATGCCCAACTCTGTCAGTGCCTCATAAATACCATCTATCTGATCGGGATCCAGCTCCACATCCTGTAGCAAGTCCATTATTTCGTTGTATGTTAACTGACCTTGCTTTTTTCCCTTGGCAAGGAGCTCATCCAGGTTCTTCAGTTTTGGTAGCTCTATTTTCTTGGCCATTGCAGCTCCCCCCTTCCTGGTACCCAATTAGTAAAGTAAAGCATTTATGCCAGGTCATGCAATTTTTTCTGCAGATTCCTTAACTCCCTTAATAAATTCTCCCTTTCCGCGCTTTTCCCTTCCCCTTCCAGGGAAATAATTTGTCCTTGCCATTCTTTAATTTGTTCCATTAGCTGCTGTCTCTTGACCATTAGGAGGCAATCGCGGAGATTTTTTTCCTTTCGTTTCAAAAAATAATCATCCTGAAGGGCCAGTTGGGATAATAAGGCCTTGGCCTCCGGGCTATTTAACTGGGCCAAAAGGTGGGTCGCGCTAAACCCCTTCCCTATTTCGGCTGTCCAAATGGCCCGGGCCAGCTCCCGGTGTGCCCCGGCAGTAAATTGTTCAGGGGATAATTCCTTTATTATTTCCCGCCTTGCATCACCGGCAAGCAAACAAAGGGATAAAAGTGTCTCCTGTGCTTGTAGATACGCCGGTTTAATCCTACCTATATTTGGCTTATTGTGGAAGTCTTGTTCTCTATTATTCCTGCCCAGGGATATTCTATCCCCCCGCAGCCCTCTTTTACCCATCTGTCTCCGATATTGCCTAATTTCCGTCCAGATTGAGTCTTCGCTGACCGCTAGGGTAGCGGCAACTTTTTTTATTGATACCTCCCGCTCCACCTCATGCTCTATTGCACATAGAAGGGGTATAAGGGTATCCACTGCCCGCACCT
>JAAYSG010000067.1 GCA_012518435.1 Bacillota bacterium | reverse complement strand
TGGAGGAGGTCTTGGCCAATGCCTAAGGGATACATCCATGTTTATACCGGTGACGGTAAGGGAAAAACAACGGCGGCTTTAGGTCTATGCCTCCGGGCTTGGGGCCACGGGCAGCGGGTGGCGGTGGTCCAATTTATTAAGGGCCGGTGCTGCGGGGAACACCTGGCCCTAAAGAAGTTGGATATTCCCGTTTTACAATGCCCTTCAAATACAAAAAAGCAGTGGGAGAGGGCCCAAAGCATGTTGCGGGAAGGGGCATATGATCTGCTAATTTGGGATGAAATTATGGCGGCTATAAACCGTGGGAGCATAGAATTAAAGCAGGTGGTAAGAACCATGGCGGAGAAACCGGAACCCCTGGAACTGGTATTGACAGGTCGGGGGGCCCCGGAAGAAATTATTAGGCTGGCTGATTTGGTGACCAAAATGGAACCGATAAAGCATTACTTTAATATGGGGGTTACTGCCCGGATAGGGGTTGAGTTTTAGTGAAGAGGGTACTTTTAATAGGTGACGGGGCTTCTGGGTGGCCCCTGCCGGAGTATGCGGGAAGGACAGCCCTGCAGGCGGCCAAGAAACCCTATTTGGACAGGCTATGTTCCGCGGGGCGTTTGGGCTTGGCTCAAATTCTTCCCCCCGGTGTATCGGTGGGAACGGATACAGCCCTTTTAGCCTTATTGGGTCAGGATATTGCCCATCTGCCCAGCCGGGCCCATTTGGAAGGGGCTGGAATGGGTAATAGAATAGATGTTGCTGATTGGGCCTGGCGGTTAAATTTGGTTTCCATCTCCGCCAGCGGAAAGATGTTATCCCATTCTGGTGGGGATATTTCCCCACAAGCCGGGCGCCAATTGGTTGAGGATTTACTCCTTGATACAAAATTACATGCCCTGTTGGAAAAATTTAATTTTCGCCTTGCTGTGGGCAGTGGGTTTCGGCACCAATTGGTTAGGAAGGGGAAGGTGGAAATTACCACCATACCCCCCCATGATATTTTGGGCAAGCAAGTGGAAAAATACTGGCCCGTGGGTGGGGCGGGTCTCAGGGACATAATGACCCATGCCCACTTACTTTTGCAAAGGCACCCCCTCAACCACCAGCGCCTTAAGGAAGGGAAGTTGCCGGCCAATTACATTTGGCCCTGGGGTGGTGGCCCCGGTGCCCCCCTCAAGCCATTTTCCCTCCTTTCCGCCCACCGGGGTCTTTGTGTCGCCCATGTACCGGTAGTCAAGGGCATTGCCTCCTTATTGGGGTTGACCGTTGCCAATGTTCCCGGTTCAACTGGGGATATCCATACAAATTGGCAGGCAAAGGTGAAGGCAGCCCTTACAGGCCTATGTTCCGGCTATGATTTTATCCTAGTCCACCTGGAGGCCCCCGATGAATGCTCCCACCGGGGTGATTGGCGGGGAAAAATAAAGGCCTTGGAGATTTTAGACGCCATGGCCCGAGCCCTGCATCTGGGGTTGGAGAAAACCGGTGGGCATTACCGCCTCCTTGTCATGTCAGATCATGCCACACCCCTAGCCACCCGCACCCACGCTCCCGACCCCATCCCCTTCTTCCTGTATGACAATCATAGCGAGCTCGCCCATGGTCGAGCCTATCATGAAATTGCCGCTGCCGCGACAAATTATCAAGTAGGGGGTCAGGAACTTTTAAAATTGCTATTCTCCCCTCCCGGGGAAAAAGGAGGCTTGTGATGGGCCTGGGCAGGGGCAATGAAAGGTGGCGACAAAAGTTGTAAAGCACTGGGGGATAACAACAAATAGAGCGGTACCTTGCTTGACTTATCATAGCACTTATTTTATAATATGAACATGATAACCGAAAAGAGGGTTCCCGGACGATGAGGGGGAGTAGTAGGCAGAAAATTTCTAGGCAGAGAGCCGGTGCTTGCTGGAAACCGGTAGAAGGGATCTGCTGAACTCGCCCTGGAGTGGGGAAAATGAGTGGGTAAGGGATATGGGGCTGTAGCTCAGCTGGGAGAGCGCCTGACTGGCAGTCAGGAGGTCAGGGGTTCAAGTCCCCTTAGCTCCACCAATTAAGATGCAATGCACCAGCAATATCCCCCACCATCGGCAGAGACCGGAACGCAAACAGAGTTTTTAGAATAAGTTTTTTGGTGAATAGGAGGCTCAGTTATATGAACGCTGAAAACAATATAGTATGCCCATTTTGTGGTGCTGAAATGGAATGTGGGTTTGTTACTGGTGGTACTACTCT
>JAAYSG010000066.1 GCA_012518435.1 Bacillota bacterium | reverse complement strand
TGACATAGCGATCAATGCCAGATAGGGTTTCTATCTCAAGTTTTTCCAGATCCATTTTCCGCATTTTCTCCGCATACTGGAGGACCAGAAGTACATCCATATCCGTTTCCACATTTTTTGTAAATATACCCACCAGCTCCGGCAGTTTCCAGACGGTACTCATGCTCAGCAGCTTGTCCGCCAAAACACGGAGGAATTTCTGCTGCCTGGGGATACGGCCAACGTCCCCCTTACCGTCCTCCCGCCAGCGGACATAGTCTAGAGCCTGGGAACCACTTAAGGTTTGCTTTCCCGCCTTCAGATCAATACGCAGATCCTGGGTTGGATCCCAATAGTTCATGTCCCTTTCCACTTCTATTTCAATTCCCCCCAGGGCATCTACAATCTTCTCAAAGCCTTCCAGGTTTACCTTTACATAGTAATGCAAGGGTATCCCAAGCAAATCCTCCGTGGTCTTCATGGCCAACTGGGGCCCACCAAAGACGTGGGCAGCATTAATTTTATTCGTACCCTTGCCGGGAATATTAACCCTTGTGTCCCGGGGAATTGAGATAATCCCGCCTTCCATTGTCTCGGGATCGAAACTTAGAACCATCATGGTGTCAGTGCGGCTTGGAGCTCGCGCAGTACTACCCTCAACGATGCCCGCATCCAAGCCCAGGAGTAAAATATTAACCCCTTCACCTATTTCCAGGGAAAGCACCCCTTCCCCTTTGGCGGTATTCCCGGGGGAGGATCCCCCCACCAGGCTCAACCAGATTGTATATAAACAGGAACCCACCATGAGGGCCACAAAAAGGACACAACAGGTGAGAAAAATACCAAAGCGTTTCCAATTTATGCGTCTGCGGACCTTTTTGGACGGGGCCGCCATAGTCATATATTCTACCCCTCTTTTCTTAACCTAGGGTCTAGTACAGTAGCCAAGAGATAATTGCGGGCCGCTATCATCCGCTGATGTATGCAAACACCCTGCACCAGCAAATGGTTCAAAGTATGGTTCATGCAAGACAGCACCGCCTCATCAAGATTCCGTACTGCTATGGCGCGTAACCTTTCCACGTTGGGGAAGCGTCGCCCCGGCTCAATATAATCCGCTAGAAAAATAATCTTGGCCAAAACAGTCATCCCCGGAGCACCAGTAGTATGTAAGGCAATGGCCCGGAGAATATCCCTATCCTCAATCCCGTAAATATGCCTGGCTATCCCAGCACCCACCGGGCCATGCAAGGTCTTGGGGCAAAGCAGATCGGAACTAGTTAATACTATACCAAAATCAGCTGCCCTTTTCAACTGGTCTCGGAGGGATAGATCCTTGGCACAGTCATGTAAAAGGGCAGCAATTTGAACCCGCTGGGGTTCTATGGACAACCCATGGCAGTCTACTAGCAGCAAGGAAGCCTCAATTACCCCCTGGGTGTGCTCCCAGCGTGCCGGAGATAAATGGTCCTTGACTCTATTTTCCAGCTTTTTGAGCATCATTACCTGCCTTTCTAATTTGCCCATGGTCTCCTTTATTCCCAGCTAGAAGGTATGGGCACAAAAACAGATTCAGCCTCCACCCATAATAGGTGAAGGCTGGCATGTTCTTTTACATATTAGAACCGATCATTTCTGGGCCTTGCTTCATTTACAATGATTTCCCGCCCGTTAAAATCGGTACCATTCATTGTCTCTACCACCTTGGACAGGTCTTCATCAGTTTCAACTTCCACAAAACCGAAACCCCGGGAACGACCTGTCTCACGGTCGGTAATAATCCGGCTATCGGTAATTTCAACACCACTCTTATCGGCAAATACCTCCGCCAATTCTTCCTTGGTTGTACTCCACGGCAAGTTACCAACATAAATAGTCTTGGTCACAATGGTTCACCTCTCTTTCTTGGTCCCCAAGAATCCCCTACTAGCTCTAGACTTAGTATGCACACCGGGCATTTTTCTATACTATCTCCAGCCAGGCCAAGTGGGTGGCATTGGCAGCTAAGGGGCGGGCTAAGGATAAATCAGTCCTGGGCCCCATTCCCTTCCTCTCCCCGGATTGCAGGGGTTTTTACTGTCTTTTCCACCCTTTCATATAGTTCATACTTGTAGATATAATCTTCTACGCTTTCAGGCAGGAGATACTTAATGGGACGATTTTGTGTCACCCGTTCCCGGATATCCGTTGAAGAGATGGCCAGGGCGGGTACTTCGACACAGAAAACCTTATGGGAATACTTATTAAGGAGATATCCCAGGCGTTGACCCAATTCCTCCAGCTGGTATCCCGGCCGAGGAGCGGCTATAAAATAACACATCTCCATCACTTCATCGACATCCTTCCAGGTCAAGATGTCCAGAATTGCATCGGCCCCACTGATGAAGAAAACTTGCGTTTTGGGGCCCAGCAATTTCTTTACACTGCGGAGGGTATCAATGGTATAGGATGGAGCTGGCCGATTCAATTCGATGCGGGAAACATGAAAATGCGGATTTGTTATTGTTGCCAATACAGTCATTTGGTAACGGTGTTTTGCCGCCGTCACCCGATAATCCTTTTTATGGGGTGGCAGTCTGTTGGGAACAAACAAAACCTTATCGAGCCGGAATTTAACCCTGGCTGCTTCCGCCGCCACCAAGTGACCGTAATGTATCGGGTCGAAGGTGCCACCCATTATGGCAACCCTAACGACCTTACCCCGCAGTTGTCTGAGATCCCCCACCTCTGGGTCCATTTATTTACCCACTCCCCAGTACTCCAACAAGTTGTGTCGATACTTGTATCTAATTCGCCTTCTTTCCCTTTATTCCTCCCTAAAAGGGAATAAAAGTTATTAATTAAAATATAAGTCGGGATATTAAACCCTGAAAAGGGCAAATATTCCTCTAGATTTAACCCAATTTATCATCCCCATCCCCGCTGGAATAGCTGAGTTCTATCCCACCTATTTTTACCAGATCGTCATTTTTAATCCCCCGGGCTTCCAAGGCAGCCAAAACACCCATCTGAGTAAGGATGCGCTGAAAACGCCTGGCCCCCTCCTCCTGCTCAAAGTTTGTCATGGCCGCCAACCGCTCGATATCCCTGCCCCTAACCAGGTAGTGCCCTTCGGTCTGGACGATCTCGAAGGTGGAGTCGGACTTTAAATGGGTTTTGGGCAAAACTGTTTCTTCCGCCCCTGGTGGTGGAAGCTCTCCCAATAACTCTTTGACACGAAAAAGTAGTGCCTCTATGCCCTCCCCCGTTGCGGCTGAAATGGGGAATATTGTCTGGCCCGTCCCCAGCATTTCTTGAAAAGCCCCCAAATTTTTCCGGGCCTGGGGGAGATCCATTTTATTGGCAGCCAATACCTGGGGCAAGGTCGCCAGTTTTTCACTATAGTGAAAGAGTTGGGAATTGATACTGTGATAATCCTGGATGGGATCCCTACCCTCTAGATCAGCCGCCATATTTATAACATGGATGAGAAGGCGGGTCCTTTCCAGGTGGCGAAGGAAATCATGACCCAAGCCCACTCCTTGGTGGGCCCCCTCAATTAAACCGGGGATGTCTGCCAAGACAAAGTTTTCCTCGCCGACGGTAACCATCCCCAGGTTGGGGGTGAGGGTGGTAAAGGGGTAGGGGGCAATCTTGGGTTTGGCCGCCGAAACACGGGATAAAAGGGTAGACTTACCCACATTTGGGTATCCGACCAGACCCACGTCCGCCAAGAGTTTTAATTCCAGTAAGAGGTGGAATTCCTCCCCCGGCTCCCCCTTTTCCGAAATGCGGGGAGCCCGGTTGCGGTTACTTAAAAAGCGGGCATTGCCCCTTCCACCCCTTCCCCCCCGGGCCACTATCTTCCGCTGTCCGGGATGGATAAGATCAGCCAAAAGGGCATTGGTTTCCGCGTCTTTAATGATGGTTCCAGGGGGAACACGCAGGACCAGGTCACTGCCGGCACCACCGTGTTTTTTGGCACCACTACCGTGCTTCCCCCGCTCCGCCTTATAGTGGCGTCGGTAACGAAAGTCCAGAAGTGTACCAAGGCCTGGATCGACTAAAAAAATCACATCCCCACCCCTACCACCGTCTCCACCGTCGGGGCCACCCAAGGGGACGTGCTTTTCCCGTCGGAAACTGACAACACCGCTACCACCATCTCCGGCCTTAATGTGGATTTTAGCCTGATCATAAAACATACCTGATACCTCACCCACGATATTATCTCTTAATTATATTTTTTCCCCAAACAGGCATAAAGATTTAGCCAACGCAACTAATATTTCCCCAACCATCCCACCCGATTCTGGTAAGTAGAAATTAAAGGCCGAAGGAGCGGGCTCCCCCCGCTAGCCAGCCATAACTAGCCATCCCCCAAGATACCATCCACATACTCTAAGGCGCGGTCGGCCTTACCCAGCTGCAAAAGGCCATAAATAACCTGAAGATCGTTGAGGAGTGCATGATGCTTCTCCTCCAGTGCATCATCCATCGCCTCCCCAGCCTCAACCCGTAAAAAAAGGACAGTCAGGGCCAAGATTAGGGGAAACAACAGGCCCAAGGCTGCAATGAGGGGATGGGAGTAACCCTTAAATAGACTGCAAATAGAAATACACCCGGCAAATAGCAGTGCCTGCAGGAGAAGGATAAGGCGCATCCTTTCATAAGGAAGAGGAACCATGGGAACCAACCCTTTCCTATATATTCTATTTTACCCCCAGCCTTGTCCTTCGACAAGCTCCGGTGCTAATCCTTCCCCCCCAATAAAAACCGCCGGGCTCTTTAGCCGGCGGTTTCCTTCCGTCATCTACTGTGCAGCCTCCTGGGCATAAACACTCACTTGTCTTTTTCTCTTTCCCAGGCGCTCAAAGGCAACAATTCCATCCACTAGGGCAAAAAGTGTATCATCTCTACCGTGCCCCACATTTTCCCCGGGGTGGATCTTGGTACCACGTTGACGCACAATAATGCTACCGGCAGTGACATACTGCCCAGCATAATTTTTTACCCCAAGGCGTTTTGATTTACTGTCCCGGCCGTTGCGCGAACTACCAACACCCTTTTTATGGGCAAAGAGCTGTAAATCTATTCTACGCATCACAATCCACCTCCTCTTCAAGGATACATACACTCTGGGGGTATTCAGTGGCTAGGCCATATAACCCCAAGAGCATGGTCTCCAAAATGGCATCAATTTGCCCTCCTAGCCCCGCGGGCCGGGGGGATAGGGAGCACTGGAGTAAACCCGGTTCGATGATAACCTCCGGTTGTAACCCCAAATAATCTTCAAGCCCGATAAGGGCCCCCTGGGTAAGGACTGAAACACCGGCACAAACAATATCATTCCCGCGATAACCGTAGCCGGCATGTCCCTCTACCCGGAAGCCTTCTATTTTGCCTTCCCCATTGCGGGTTACAAAAACCTTAACCATTTTAACTCACTATTTCTTCCACCAGTACCTTAGTATAGGGTTGGCGATGCCCATAGCGACGGCGGTAATTAATTTTGGGCTTATATTTAAAGACCAAGATTTTTCTCCGTTTACTTTGTGCCAAAACCTTCCCTTTAACCTTCGCCCCCGGTACACAGGGGGTACCAACCTGCAGGTTGCCCTTATTATTAAGGACCAAAACCCGATCAAATTCAACGGTCTCGCCAATTTCGGCCTTCAACTTCTCCACCATTATTTCGTCACCAGTTTGGACCTTGTATTGCTTTCCACCAGTTTCGATAATTGCATACAATGAAAAAACCTCCACACATCAGACTCGCCGGGACAGGTATGCCCAGGGGCAATTTACCACCTGCTCCGTGCGGTTAGAGCGGTGCTGTATCACAGACAACTAGACGTATTGTAGCACAAAGCCACTCATTGTGTCAACCGTGTTGGCGGTCAGCCCTTTACTCTTCATCGGTTTCCAGCAATTTTTCCCAATGCCGGGCAACCCGCTCCCATTCTTCGTCATCATCTATTTCAACTAAAATTCCGTCACCAGCGTCATCTTCCTCTATACGTAAAACCTCGGCTTCTTCAGCATCCTCTTCGGTACCCAGTAGTATGGCATACTCCGATCCAGCCACAGTAATGACATCCAAAATGTAAAACTCGTGCTCCCCGCCCTCTTCATCCAACAAGACTACAGTATTTTCCCCATGACCCACATCGCCACCCCTTTTCCCTGAATTAATTAATCCGCGGATGGCACTTATTATTCCCCTAACTTGAGGGTTTCTACCCCCAAAAAAGGGGCGGGGCCAGAAGCCCCCGCATTACATTCCCGCGGATCTGTTCATCAGTGTCATTGTAAGGGCTCCCCGTGTGTATGTCAAGAACTATCTGAACGGAGGCGATTTAGG
>JAAYSG010000065.1 GCA_012518435.1 Bacillota bacterium | reverse complement strand
TTTAAGATGTAAACTCTTAAGTTAGAGTTTGTCTGCTCGTCTTACTTACTGTCTTTCTGATAACTCATTTGGATTCCAGCTCTCCTGGAACCCGCACTGGCTTCTATCACTGTTCAGTTTTCAAGGAGCAAGGTTTCCGTACCCCGTATTGGCACGGAAGCTTAGTGTACCACAATTAATGAAACACATCAATGATGATTATATGTCTTTAGCCATCATACGACATTTTTATCGGCCTTTTCCCCCAAATTCCTATATTATTCTCATTCTCCCGTCCCAGAATTATTTTTTGCAATTTCCCGTCGTTCCCCTATTGCCCATGGGGGACGGCTGGGCCTGCCATTGATACCACAAAGCATTTCCTTGGTCGCCGCTGCTTGGCCCTATTTTATCCCATAGGGAGGCAAAAAATCAAGTTAAAAAACTAATTATAATATTGCCCCAAAGATAAGGGCTAACCCACAGACCCTTCCGCCGCAGATTAGCCCAAAATACCCGGGGTTTTACATCTATCCCGTGACGCCATTTTAGGGGTGACTGCATAACGGCACCCCTTGATTAGGGTTAATTTGAGTGAAGCAGAGAAGTTCAGTATTGAATACTAGGTTCCCAGGGACATTGGCCCCAAAAGACAATATGGCTGGCCAATGGTCTCTGAAAAGGGCCCAAGGGTATTCCCTGCAAGGGAACCGAATGGCTATTTTTAATTATAGCTAAAGGTAACCTTTACCTTGTTGGTAAGTTGAATTTGGCCCGGTTCAATGGGAGTATTGGCAGCCTCATCAGCAGCCCTGAGTTTTTCCATTCTTATAGGTTCAAATCCGGAGCTACCAACTTCTTCAATGGTAACAATTCCCACTATGTTACCCTTGGCCGCCTTAGCCAAAGCTTCGGCCTTGTTTTGGGCATGTTTTACCGCCAGTTCAAGGGCATCCAATTCCAACCTTTCTGTATTTTGCACACCGAAGGAAATACCAGAAACCACATTGGCACCGGCCTGCACTGTCTTGTCAATCAACTGCCCCAGATTCTTTAAATCCTTGGTTTGGATACTGACAGTATTGCTGACCCTGTAGCCGGTCAAACGGCGCGACTCCTTGTTGCCTTCCCGTATATATTCATAGTTGGGATAAAGGCTAAAACCAGAGGTGCGAATAGCAGAATCCGAAATGCCATATTCCTTGAGGAAATCTATCATCTGCGTCATTTTGGTGGCATTTGCCTCCAGAGCCCCCTGGGCACTGCTTCCTTCCGCCTCTACGCCAAAAGTAATATGGGCCAGATCCGGTGCCACGGAAACTTCGGCCTCTCCGTAGGTGGTTATTGTTTTTCCCACCTCGGCAGTTTGGGCCGGGACAGGGGCTCCCAGCATGCCAACAAAGAGTACTAGAAGCAAAGTAACTAGTAGCATGGAACCATACTTATACCGGTGTTGCATTTTGCATCCCCCTTCTTCTCTTTGCTTTTACCATAACCAATGCTGGCCAGCATCTGTTATTTTAGACGCCGCCAGCGGGAAAATGTTCCATATTGGCGGGAAAACACTGCTTGAAAAACCAACTTCAGTATGGCTGCAATTCCCGGGGCCCGCCCTTCACCTGGGGCAAGATTAAAGACCCCGGCCAATCCCTTGTTGACAATAAAAAAGATCCTTTTTTTACTTGGGGTAAAAAAAGGGATCAGATTTTGCAGCCGAGCCACTGGAGATACCTTATGTTAACCGGCAGAAGTATATATGAGTTTCTCCCCGCCTTTTTCCTTTCTATATAGTTTGTCTATATCCTCACTTATTAGTTTCCTAAGATCCCGATGAGTTGAGAAGCTGGCACCTATTCCGCAATCGGAACTCAGCCTCCGTGGAACCGGGTGAAGCTCAACACTGATACCCAGCCTGAACATATGTTTTTTATACTTCACGGCCCCGGAATGGGTAAAAAAAGTGGCTATATACTCCAATGGGATCACCTCCTTAAGGTCAATATATAGTCCTTGCCATCCCCGGCTATTTCCACCCTATAGCCAGAATTTTTCGCAAACCTTGTTACATTTTCCCTGGCTGTTGTATTATCCACAATAACCTGTACACCTTCCGGATTCTGGCCAATTGCCTTTTGGGTCAACAATACTGGTTCCGGACAAGATCTACCCCTGGTGTCGATTTTATTAAACATGAAGATTCACATCTCCCTCCATCCTTACTTCCATGGCCCTTTCGCTGTGGAAAAAACCAAGGGCAAGCAACAGGACCAAACCTAAAAGAACTGCAATACGGCCATTGGCGGTGGGCCCAGCAGCCGATGCCGCCAGTCCGAAATTATGTGCAAAAGCGGCTCCCACTAACATGCCCATAAAAGTGATAACAGAGTCAATGTTTCCTTCTGCTCCCAAAATAAGCTGCCGCAGGGGACAGCCCCCCAAAAGTACAGAGCCGAGCCCAGCAAGCATCATACCCAAAAAATTCCACAGTCCATCTGCATGGGCGACGGGTTGATCAGCCAATCCCAAATTGAATGAACCCCCAAGAAGGCTACCCGTAAGAGCCACAACAAAAATGGCTAGAAAACCAGATATAAGATGGGTGTCCTTAAACATTATTAAATCCCTCAAGCCACCTACCATGCAGAGCCTTGTCCTTTGGGCCGCCAGCCCGATTATTACACCTGCCGCCAAAGAAATAATCAATGGTGCATAACTAGCACCCGGACCCTCCGTGCTAAAGAAAATAAATTCCGGTTTGGCAACTAGTAGGCCCAAAAACGCTAATTGCAGGGCGGGAAACAAATAACCCTCGGTCCTGGGGAGTGAGTAAGTTCTTTTTAGGGTAAAGCCATTGTTGAGGAACCATACCCCCCCATAGATACCGGCGGCAAATCCAAGCAACCCCAAGAGGGCATTTAAATCGCCCCCGGCCAGTCTCAAGACCATCCTAAGGGGGCAACCCAAAAACATCAAAGACCCAATGACTACAAAAATCCCCACTAGAAAACGGGTAAAGGGTGCTGAACCTCCCCTGGCGTTAAAATCCCCACCCCTGAGGGCGGCTAAAAAGGCCCCCAGGGCTATACCTATTATCTCTGGCCTAATGTATTGAACCGCCCCCGCTCTATGTAACCCCAAGCCCCCCGCCGTATCCCTAATGAAACAGACAATACAAATCCCCATATTGATGGGGTTGCCAAATTTCACCAAGGCCACCGCCAGAGTCCCTATTAGGGCACCGGTAAGTATGATGGGTTTTTTGCTGCCCAATGGCAAAACCTCCTTGAATAATGTAGTATTGGCCCAATGGGTCTACCCTTTATAATTATATTGGCAATATCCCCCCTTGTTAAATTGAATTTTCCTATGGCAATTACATTCTAATTGGGTAATTTAATCACCCGCCAACACCGGACTGGTATATACTTACCTTGTGGGGGTGATGCAATTGCAAAGAATTTATCTGGATAATGGTGCAACATCCTATCCAAAGGCGCCCTTGGTGGGTGATGCAGTGAAACATTTTATAGAAAATGTGGGCAGCAATGTAAACCGCAGTGGATATGCACTGACACAGACCGCAGAGGAAATTGTCTTTGCAACAAGGGAAGAAATAGGCCACCTCTTTAATTTTGCCCAAAGCGAAAATGTCATCTTTACCCTAAATGTCACCTATGCCCTAAACTTTTTGGTGCAGGGTATTTTACAACCGGGAGACCACTGCATTGTATCCTCCATGGAACACAATGCCGTAATGCGCCCCCTTATGCAGTTGCGGGAAAGGGGGGTTGAATTTTCCCGGGTGCCGTGTGATAAAAAGGGTCGTCTTCGACCCCAGGACCTGTACAAGTACATAAGGACAAATACCAAGCTTGTTGTAATGACCCACGCTTCCAATGTGTGTGGGACAATACTGCCCGTGGAGGAAGTGGGGAAAATATGCGCCGATAATAAACTTATCTTTGTTGTGGATGTGGCCCAAACGGCGGGGATTTTGCCGATAGATTACAAAAAAATAAAGGCCCATGCACTAGCCTTTACAGGACACAAAGGTCTTTTGGGCCCCCAGGGTGTGGGGGGATTTTTGCTGGAAGATAGTATTGCTAGCACCATGTGCACCCTCATAAGCGGTGGTACGGGTAGCCTATCGGAATATGAAGAGCAGCCACCCTATTTACCGGATAAATTTGAGGCAGGCACATTAAACCTGCCGGGTATATACGGACTCCATGCCGCCCTAAAATATATAAATAAAGTTGGAATTGATTATATCCGGGAAAAGGAAATGCACTTGGCAAAAATGCTCTTGGCGGGATTGGGCAATATTAGAGGCGTGCGGGTGGTTGGCTTAATGGGGATCCAGGGCCGGACAGCCGTAATATCGGTGGATTTTAAAGGCTATGACAACGCCGATGTGGCCTACCGGCTTGACAAGTATTATGGCATTAAAACCCGTTGTGGTCTTCACTGCGCCCCCTCAGCCCATAGAACCCTGGGTACCTTTCCCCAAGGTACCGTAAGGTTTTCCCCAAGCCATTTTAATACGGAAAAGGAAATTAAAATAACCCTTTCCGCCCTCCATAAAGCCCTCAAAGACCTTGGCGGTACCGGGTAGTAAAATCCCGGAAGGCCCGGGCAATGGGGCTTAACACCCTGTTTTTGTGGCAGATGAAATAAAAATGCCTCCGGAGGCGAAGATCGGATATATAAAAAGCCTTGAGTGTCCCCAGGGAAAGTTCTTCCCGCACGGTTCTTTGGGAAACAATGGCCACACCCAGACCCTCCCTCACACAGCCCTTAATGGTCTCGGGGTTTTCAACACTGGCCACCAGACGCAGTTCTTCGGCCCCTATCCCCCTTTCTTTCAGGGCCTGTAAAAATAGGTCCCTGGTAGCCGACCCCTCCTCCCGCAGGATAAACCGTTCATCTTTAACCTGTTTCCAGGTAAGCTCCTTGGCCACGATGTCCTTGAACCTCCCCTTGGTGGGGGTTATGAGAACAAGATGGTCTTCACAGAGTTCCAATACTTCTAGTTCGGTATAGACTGGTCTTGTACCCACAAAACCAAAATCCATAATACCGGAAATAATGGCCTCCACCACACCCCTACTATCGTATTGCCTTATTGCATAGCTTATATGGGGGTAGGCATGGTTAAAGGCTGCCAAAAGGCCAGGGAGAATATACCCCTGGGGAACAGTACTGGCCGCAATGGTCAGCTCCCCTTCCAACCTTCCTTCATACTGGGCCAGGGAAAAAAGGGCCTGCTCCCTAATATTAAGAATATTGACCGCATAATTATACAAAATCTTGCCTGCCTCTGTTAAAGTGACCATTTTGCCATGGCGGTTTAACAAAACCGTCCCCAGCTCATTTTCCAGGGCCTGTATATGACCAGTCAAGGTGGGCTGGGCCAAGTAAAGTTCCTTTGCAGCCCTGGTAAAGCTCCCATGTTTGGTTATGGCCACAAAGGATTCCAGTTGTCTAAAATCCACAAGCCACACCCCATCTAAAAATGACCCTCCGTTACGGGTTTCAACTAAAGGAACAAGATGACA
This sequence comes from Bacillota bacterium, assembly GCA_012518435.1. Classification (GTDB taxonomy): domain Bacteria; phylum Bacillota; class DTU030; order DTU030; family DTU030; genus JAAYTH01. Next base: position 1,332 of record JAAYSG010000065.1, on the reverse strand, counting down.
ATTCCAATAATGGAAATAACGGCTCCCAATACCTCCCGGGGCAGCACCTTTTCCTTAAAAACCATTATGGAAAAGGGTATTATAACGACAGGGGATATGGAGGATAAGGAAGAAACAATACCCGTGGCAGTATGCTGCACTGCCAATAGGGAAAGAGCCACCCCGGCAAAGGGGCCCAGAAAGGATCCCAGGGTTATTTCCCCCAAGGCCCTTTTGTGGTGAAAGGATTCCCCTATTTCCGGCCATTGCTTCCTAACCGTGATAATAATACTAAGACCAATAAAGGCTGCTATCAGCCTTATTTGGGTTGCTGCAAGGGCATTATAAGAGCCTATGCCCAGCTTGCTAAAAACTAATCCCAAGGCCTGGCCCAATGCCCCCAAAGATGCAAATACGAGCCCCCTTATGGGACGGTTAAATTCTACCTTTTTTTCCTCCGGGTTCTTACTTAAAATCACCAGGAATATACCCGTCATTGTTACGGCTATACCCAATAAGCCCAGGGGGGCAATCCTTTCTTCCAAGAGTACAAAACCCAACAGCGCCGTTATGGGGGGAGCCGCCGACATTATAAGTAGCGCTATGCGGGAGCCAATTTCAACAAAGGCCTGGAAGAGAAACATATCCCCCAAAACTAAACCCAAGAGACCCGATATAAAAAGCCAAAGATAGGCATGTCCTGTTGCATCAATGGGAAAGGCAATACCTCTGGCGAAAAAGGAAAAAACACTGAGAAAAACAAAGCCTATAAAAAGCCTTAAATAGTTTACCGCCATGGAGCCCACATTTTTGCCCGCAGATTCAAAAACAATTGCATTTAAGGTAAAACATATGGCAGATGCAAGGGCAGCAACCTCCCCTATATGTGCTTGCATGAAGCTCATCACCACCTAGGTTTTGCACTGTTTGGAGTCAGCGGCCAATGTTTTCCCCCTTTTTCCACCACCCGGCAGACATCTCTTGTGCCTACTATATATAATATAAATTAGAATGGCAACTATATAGCCCCCCAAAGGAAAATAAGGGTTTTCCCGGCCCTATTCCTAACCGGGAAAGCCCTTATTTCGCCCATTCCCCCAACTCCCCCAACAACAACTAAATGTTGGGGCTAAAGGCCTAACACAATAAATATCATTTTAACCCTGGTGGAGCTGAGGGGACTCGAACCCCTGACCTCCTGACTGCCAGTCAGGCGCTCTCCCAACTGAGCTACAGCCCCACATTATATATTGGCGAGTAGACCTATAAGCCGAGTCTTGTCGAAGATGACCATCTATCTAGGGTACCAGTTACCTGATACCTCCAGCGACCTTACCCGAGAGATCGGCGGGC
>JAAYSG010000012.1 GCA_012518435.1 Bacillota bacterium | reverse complement strand
GGCCAGCCCCGCCGGGCCAGCCCCAATAACCGCAATATTCAGGCTCATTTTTTCAGCCCCCCTGTTTGTTGTTAGGTTGGCGGGGGTTTGGTGCCCGCTAAGCGCCCCGCATATTAATTCTAACACATTTACCAGGATTTATGTTAGGGGGTGAAGGTTGCCCGCCCTGCTCCCCAGCCCTTTATCCCCCGGCCAAAGGGCCCCGGGGGGATCCCTCCCGGGGGGGGTTCATCAACCCTGTCTTGCTCCGCACCCCTTCCCTCCCCCGGTTAAAAGGCCACATCCAGTTGCCGCAAAACATTACTGATCTGATTTATAATGGTAAACCTATCCGAGCCGGCGAAGAGGAGGCCCACGGCCCTATTGTCCCCATCAAGGACCAGGGAACCACTATCTCCCCCGGCGCTTTTAATATTACTCACCGCCTGATCGACAAAGAGGGCATAGGTGCCCAAGGCCACCTGCACCCGCAGGCTGGTGGCGATGGTTTTTACCTCCCCCTGGGTTAAACCGGTGGTCCGGCCACTCTTTTGCACCTTCATCCCCGGCTCCATTGTGCCCGTCCCCGTGATACCGCCTATCTCCATTATTTCCGGGTTGACCAGGCGGGGGGAAAGGGGTTTGGCCAGGGCGCAATCCACCAAATTGCCCTTGGCCTCTGTCTTTAAAAACTGCACCTGATAGTCGGGTCGGAGCAAACTGAGGATACGGTTTTCCACCCTTTCGGCCAGCTTGGCCACGGCGCATTCCGGGACCTGGAGCTCGGTATTAATGGGAACAAAGCGGTGGAGAACACCGATGGCATCATCCCTGCTGCCCCCATCATAGGGACCGGGTTGGAGGATCATATCCCCCAGCTTGGCCCGCCCATCCTCCCCATCGGTGGCATTGGCCAAGACATGGTTGTTGGAAAGGATGAGGAGTTCTTGGGTTTTGTTGTCCTTAACCAGGGCCCCAAAGGTGCCGGCCGTAATATTGCCATGGCCAATGCTGCAGCCGGGCTGGGCCGGCCGCATTTTGCTCCGCCTATCCTTTAAGAGCCTTACTTCACCAATCTCCACCACATCCGTCGGCACCTTATCTATGCTCCGGGGGATAATTTCCTTGGGGGCCAAATCCCGGTATTTTTCCTTGCGGCTCACATAGACCACTAAAGCCAGTTCATCCGTCCTTTTCTGGGCGGTTTTTTTATAGCCAATTCCCATCCCCACCACATTGGGTAGGGGGAAAAGGCGATGGTGGGCCCTCTGCAGGACCCTACGAATCCCCTTCATGAAATTCAACCTCCCTTCCCTTTCAATACACTATATTCAGGGGAGGTTTGAATTGTAATTGGCTGGGGGAGGAGATTCTTGTATTGAACTAATTATTCGGGGGAAATCTAAGGTACGGCCCCCGGGGATGGGGCCAGCCGTGAACAAAGGTAATTATTTCCGAAGGAGGCTTGCCTGTGAAGCAGAAGAAACCCCCTAAAGTGATGGCGGGTCAGAGGTGGCGCCTCTTCCTGGCCGCTGTGCTGGTATTGGTGGTTACAGGGGTGGGGGCCTACCGGCACTATTTGGCCCCGGGTTCCCTTATCTCCCCCCTTGAGCAAAGGGCCCAAACATCTGGGATGGGCGAACCCATTTATGATGATGTCCACCTCCTTTCCCGCATGGTGGCCTCGGAAGCCCGGGGGGAACCCTACCAGGGCCAGGTGGCTGTGGCGGCGGTAATTGTCAATCGGGTCCGGAGTCCTAAATTTCCCGGGACCGTGGCCGGGGTTCTCTTTGAACCCGCGGCCTTTGAGCCGGTTTTAAACGGCACCTTCTGGACTGCCCCCGTAAGTGAAGAGCACATCCGGGCGGCGGAACAGGCCCTCAATGGCTGGGATCCCTCCTATGGCTCCCTCTTTTTCTGGAACCCGGCCACGGCCTCCAGCCCCTGGATCTGGACCCGCCGGATTATCACCAGTATTGGACAACACGTATTTGGACTCTAAAAAGTGGAGGTGTGATGGGTGGATGGACGCAAGGCAACGGCCCTGGCTCTGGCCCTGCTTTTACTTGTCGTTGCTGGCCATTGGGTCTGGCAGAACCAAAGGCGGATGCGGGCGGCGGAGTATGCCCTGGAGGCCAACTACCAGCGGGCATTTTTTGATATGCTGGAAAACATGGAAAACCTGGACTGCCTTTTGGGCAAGAGTTTGGCCTCCAACTCCCGCGGTCAGCGCATTATGACCCTGACCGGGATTTGGCACGAGGCGGAAAGGGCCCGGGGCAATATGGGCTGCCTCCCCCTGGGCATGGTCAACCTAATGCGCAGCCAGCAGTACCTGGCCCAGCTGGGAGACTACTGCCGCCTTTTGGCCCAGAGGCAGGCCCGGGATCAGGATTTGGCCGCGGAGGAATGGCAGCAGCTCTGCCGCTTTCACCAGCAGACCCGGGATATCCAGGATGGACTCCGGGAGGTGTTGGCCGGTATCAGGGAGGAGGATCTGAAGTGGCGCTCCTTTGCGGCCCTAAAAAGGGATCAGCGTCTCACCCCGGCTGGGCAGAGCCTGGCCGATGGGTTTGGCCGCATCGATGAGGGGCTGCGGGATCAGGTGCCAACCCTGACCTATGATGGGCCCTTTTCCGATCATATGGAGGAACGAGAACCCATGATGGCCCTGGGGGAAAGGATCAGCAAGGAGGAGGCCCGGGATAGGGCCCTGGAATTTTTAGATCTCAAGGGCCGCAGTGGCTATCGCATTGAAAAAACCACCAAGACCCGGGGGAGGATACCGGCCTATAACATTGTGATACAGAGGGAAAAGGATACCTCCCCCATTGCCCTTGATGTATCCCAGCAGGGGGGCCACATCCTCTGGATGCTCACTTCTTGTACTCCCCGGGAAAGTACCCTCAGCCTCAGCCAGGCTGTGGCCAAGGGGGAGGAATTTTTGGAAAAAAAGGGTTATAAAAACATGGTGCCCACGGGGACAATTGTGGAGGGGAACCAATTATCCCTCAGTTTTGTCCGGCGGGAGGAGGGGGTTATTATGTACCCCGACCTCATCAAGCTTACCCTGGCCTTGGATAATGGAGAAATAGTGGCCTTTGATGCCCTGGGCTACCTTATGTGCCACCACCAGCGGGATCTACCGCCCCCGGTGCTAAAGGCGGAGGAGGCGGAAAAGATGGTTTGCCAGCAGATGGAGATCCAGCAGACCCGCCTGGCGGTAATCCCCCTGGGGACCTGGGAGGAGCGCTTTTGTTATGAGGTGCGGGGCAAGGTAAATGGGGATACCTACCTGGTCTATATCAATGCCCTGACCGGGGAGGAGGAGGAGCTCCTGCAGCTTTTGGAGACGGAGGCCGGCACCAGGGCCATATGATTCCCAGGGCGCCGCTTCCTCGGGTTGCAGGCCTAGAAACCTCCCTCCCCGCTGCCATCTTGCCTCGGGGGGAAAACTTTAGTATAATGGCGGTAAATGAGGAAAAACATGGTGAACGGGGAAGGTGACAAAAAAACTGCCCTTTATGCTAGAGGGGTGAACCCGCCCGTGGAGGTTGTGGTGGTGGGTTTAGCGGGGGATTTGGGGAGAACCCCCCCGCCTGCAGTGGGCGGGGGGTTGTGTTTATCTTGGCCCAAGTGAAAAGGAGGGGAAGGAATGCTGGATCTGAGATTTGTGCGTAAAAACCCGGAGCTTGTGGAGGAGGCCCTGGGCAAGCGGGGACTGGAGATGACCCTGACAGAGTTTCAAAGGGTGGATGTCCGCTGGCGGGAACTGATCCAGGAGGTTGAAGAACTAAAGGGGCAGCGCAACCGGGTATCCCAGGAGGTGGCCCAAAGGAAAAAGGCCGGAGAGGAGGCCCAGGACCTCATTGCCAAGATGAGGCTGGTCTCCCAACGGATTAGGGATCTGGACAGCCAAGTCAAGGATTTGGAGGGGCGCCTGGAGGAGATCCTCCTGGAAATTCCCAACATTCCCCATGCCAGTGTACCCCAGGGCCGGGATGACAGCGACAATGAGCTGGTCCGCACCTGGGGGGAACCAACCCAATTTTCCTTTGCTCCCCAAGCCCACTGGGATATTGGCGAAGATCTGGGCATCCTGAGTTTTGCCCAGGGGGCCAAGATCACCGGTTCCCGCTTTACGGTTTACCACGGCCTGGGGGCCCGCTTGGAAAGGGCCGTTATTAACTTCATGCTGGATCTGCACACCCAAGAGCATGGCTATGAGGAGGTCTTTCCCCCCTTTATTGTCAACAGCGACAGCATGACGGGGACAGGCCAGCTGCCCAAGTTTGCCGCAGATATGTTTAAGTTGGCAGGGCTGGATTATTACCTTATTCCCACCGCCGAGGTGCCTGTAACCAACCTGCACCGGGAGGAAATACTGGAGGGGGAGCGGTTACCAATTTACTATGCCGCCTACAGCGGCTGCTTTCGTTCCGAGGCCGGGGCCGCGGGCCGGGATACCCGGGGTCTCATCCGCCAGCACCAGTTCAACAAGGTGGAATTGGTCAAGTTCACCCGGCCCGAAGATTCCTATGAAGAACTGGAGAAGCTGACCCAGAACGCCGAAAGGGTCCTCCAGCTTCTAAAGTTACCCTATCGGGTGGTCAACCTTTCCACCGGGGATTTGGGTTTTAGCTCCGCCAAGACCTATGACCTGGAGGTATGGCTCCCCAGCTATGAAGATTATATGGAAATATCCTCCTGCAGTAACTTTGAAGACTTCCAGGCCCGCCGGGCCCAGATCCGCTACCGGGCCCATGCCAAGGCCCGGCCCGAATTTGTCCACACCCTCAATGGATCGGGACTGGCGGTGGGGCGGACGGTGGCGGCTATTTTGGAAAACTATCAGGGGGAGGACGGCAGTGTTGCTGTCCCAGAGGTTTTGAGACCCTACATGGGCGGCGTGGAGGTCATCGGCAGATGAGCTGGGCACAAATGGGTATTTTTGCCGGAGGTCGACAGCTCCTCCGGCTTTTACTTGTCCTTGCTGGTGTCTTTTGCCACTAAAGGCAAATAACACAAGGGTCCGGGGGCAGGAACCAGGTCCCCCGGGGGAGAATATCATGGTGGAATGCCCATTTTCCCCGGCCCTGGGGCATCTACTCCCGGGGGCCGGGGCTTTACCGCAGGGTGTAAATGGCACAGGGGTGGTGGTTAGTGGTGAGGGACAATTATAGGCATATTTCTCCGCTCCGGCCGGCCCCTACTTCCCCGGCCCTCAGCCAGGGGGTAGGTCTTTTGGCTAGCCTGCGGCCGCGCCAGTGGAGTAAAAACCTCCTGATATTTGCCGGACTCCTCTTTTCCGGCCGCTTGCCGGAGAAGGGCCTCTGGCCACCTGCCCTCTATACTTTTTTAGCCTACTGCCTTTTGGCCAGCTCCGTTTACTTGTTCAACGATGTTGTGGATCGGGAGGGGGATAGGCTACACCCCAAAAAATGCCACCGGCCCATTGCCGCCGGGATAGTGGCTCCGGAGCTGGCCCTCCTTGGCAGCCTTTTCCTTGCGGGGGCTGGCCTTTACCTTTCCCTTGCCGCCGCCGGCCGGGCAGTTGCTTCCCTGTCCCTGGCCTATCTGGGGCTAAATGTGGCTTACAGCCTCAAGTTAAAGGAGGTACCCCTTTTGGATATCCTAATGGTGGCCCTATGCTTTGTCCTCCGGGCCGTGGCCGGGGTAGTGGCCGTGGGAGTGGAGCTCTCTCCTTGGTTTCTCCTCTGTACCCTCCTCCTTTCCCTCCTCTTGGTCCTGGGCAAGCGGCGCCACGAACTGATAACCCTGGGGGGGGAGGCGGCGGGCCACAGGGAAGTTTTGGGTCGTTATTCCTGCCTCTTTCTTGACCAGTTGATCAGTGTCATCACCACCGCCACCCTGGTAACCTACTTCCTCTACACCTTTTTTTCCCCGACCGGGCGCCGGTATGCCCTCATGGGGACCATTCCCCCGGTCCTGTACGGCCTCTTTCGCTACCTTTACCTGGTCTATGAGGAGGGCAAGGGGGGCGAGCCCGAGGAGCTGCTGGTCCGGGATCCTGGCATTTTGGGGAGTGTGCTCCTTTGGGTGGCAAGCGTGGTGGTGGTTTTATACTTTCTTTAGGGGGCAATTATTTTTTGGGGAGTGGTGACTGAATGGAAAAATCACTAGTGGCGGCGGTAATTACCCGTCCAGAGAGGGTTTTGGCCGATTACAAGCGGGTCATGGAACTGGCCCACTATAGGGATTACCTTTCGGCCGCTGAGGAACTAATTTTAAAGTTGAACTTGTCCTGGACCAAGTACTTTCCCGCCTGCTCCACCCAGCCCTGGCAGCTGGAGGGGGTTGTCAAGGCCCTCATCCAGGGCGGCTTTAGCCCAGAAAGGCTGCTGCCGGTGGAAAACAAAACGGTGGTTACCGATCCCCGGGCTGGGGCCGTCAACAACTGCTGGCAGCCCATCCTAGATAAATATGGTTTAACCTTTATTCCCCTGCCAGAGGTGGAATGGGTCTATCATGATTTTGCGGCCCCCCTGCTGGTGCTGAACAAAATTTTCCCCAAGGGCATTGAGATCCCCAAGCTGTATCTAGGCCGTTCGGTGCTCCACCTACCCACCCTCAAGACCCACGGCCACTCCATCACCACTGGGGCCATTAAAAATTCCTTTGGCGGCCTTTTGAAGGAGGCCCGCCATTATGCCCATAAGTATATCCACGAAACCATGGTGGATTTGCTCCTCATGCAGCAGGAGCTCCACCCCCAGACCTTTGCCGTTTTGGATGGGACCGTGGCCGGAGATGGGGCTGGACCCCGGACCATGGTTCCCCGCATTGCCAACATCCTTTTGGCCGGGGCCGACCCGGTGGCCCTGGACGCCGTGGCCGCCCGGGTCATGGGCTTTGATCCCCTGTCTATCCCTTACCTGAGGATGGCGACGGAAATGGGTTTGGGCACCGCCGACCCGGACCGGATTGAGCTTGTGGGGGACGACATCGGGGATATGAACCTGGGTTTTCGGAGCAAGCGGAGCTTTGTCATCTGGGGGGATCAGATGCTGCGCCGGGGGCCCCTGCGGTTTTTGGAAAGGATTGCCCTCCACTCCCCCCTCATGGGCTGGGCTCCCCTGGCCTCCAATATCTACCACGATCTCCTATGGTATCCCACCGTGGGCCGGGCCCGGATCAAGGCCTTTAGCAAGACAGAATGGGGTTCCCTTTGGGAATGGTATAGGAGCTGGTGAAGGTGGCGGAGGAAAGGACTGGGGGCCCGGGGGGTGGGCTGGGGGGGCTCCGGCGGCCCTTTAGGGGCTGGTTCTTAATTTTTTTGGCCTTGGGTACGGCCCTGACCGCCGGAATAGCCATGGTGGGGGATTTGAAGGGGTTGCTATTGGCCGGGGGCATGGACTATGGCTACCTGCCCCTGATCCTTGTCTTGGCCCCCCTCAACTATTGCCTCCGCTATGTTAAGTGGCGCTATTTTTTGCGGAGGCTGGGAATTTTAATCCCCGAAGGGCAAAACCTGATCATTTTCACCGCCGGCCTTGGCCTGACCTTGACCCCGGGCAAGGCCGGGGAACTTTTAAAATCTTACCTCCTCTGGGAAAGATGGGAGATACCCGTGACAACCACGGCCCCCGTTGTGGTGGCCGAACGCCTCACCGATGGTGTTAGCCTCCTTATTTTGGCCTCCTTAGGCTCCCTCCATTACCGCCAGGGGGGTACAGTTTTGCTAGTTGTGGGGGGGGCCATGGGGGCCTTTATCCTCTTTATGCAGACCCCCCTCTTGGCCACCTGCCTCCGGAGATTGCTGGGTAAAATTCCCCTCCTCCGCCGGGCGCTACCCTTTTTGGCCCAAATCCAGGCCTGCTTTCGGCAGATTCTGCAGCCCACCCCTTTACTGTATTCCATAGGCCTGGGCGTGGTATCCTGGGCCTTTGAGGGGCTTGTCTTATACTTGGCCGTGCAAGCCCTGGGGGGGCAAATTTCCCCCCTGGGGGCAATTTTCATCGTCTCCTTTTCCGCCATCATCGGGGCCATTTCCTTCTTGCCCGGGGGCCTGGTGGCAGTGGAGGGGACTATCCTGGGCTTATTGTTGGCGGCGGGCTTGGCCACCAATGTGGCCGCCGCCGCCACCATCATCACCCGTTTTTCCACCCTCTGGTTGGGGGTGGCCCTGGGGGTTGTGGGTCTTTTTTTGGCCTAAAATAACTACTTGGACCGGCCCCCCCTGGCCGGTTGCCTGTGGGCCTGACCCCTGTGCTCCGACAACACCAACCCTTTTTTGTCTAGGAGGTTATGGTATGGCGGCAAAAAAGAACAAAACCTCTTCCCAGTGGGCCCTCCCCATTTTACTCCTTTTACTCCCCTTGGCCCTGGGAGTCTGGATTTACACCTACCAGACCACCTTCGTGGCCTTGCCCTACAACGATGCCCTGGATTATGCCAGCCTGGGGCGAAATATCGCCCGGGGGGAGGGCATAACCTCCGCCTATATGACCCCCCTGGGGTTGAGCATCCACCCCCACCCCCAAGCCAACCTGTGGCGGGCCCCCCTTTGGCCCCTGATCTTGGGCCTGGTCCTAGGCTTTTTCCCGGCCACCGATGGTGTGGTGGCCCTGACAACGGGTTTTTTCTTTTTGGCCGGCCTGGTACTAATTTATCTCTTGGCCCTGCGCCTGACGGATATTTGGGGGGCGGTGGCCTCGGCCCTTATTTATATTTTTAACCCCCAAAACCTCCATTTTAGCTCCTCCGGCATGACAGAACCAATAGCCCTCTTCTTATTCCTCCTCTGGATATATCTTTTGAGCCTGGACAGGACCCGTAGCACCTGGGGGGACTATCTTTTAGGTGCCGCGGGCGGTATATTTTACCTGGCCCGCTACAATGGTCTTCTCTTCCTGCCCCTAATAGGGTTTTACTGGTGGCTACAAAGGCGAGAGGAGGGCTGGCCCGCCCTAGCCCGCTATCTGGGCGGTTTTCTCCTGCCCACTGCCCCCTGGTTCCTCCGCAACCTATATTTATTTGGCAACCCCCTCTTCTCCCTCCAAAAATTTGAAATTCCCATGTTTACCAGTATCTACCCCAAGTACAGCCTTTATATGGATATAACTCCCCCCCATGTGCTGGCCTTTATTGCTAAGTATCCCCGGGTTCTTCTCAGCAAAATTAAGGGGGCCCTGTTCACCTTTGGCGGGGAATTTTTAACCCCGGAATTTTCCGGACTGACCATGGTGCTAATGCTCTTGGCCCTAGTGGCCTTGGTACTGCCCCTGGGCAAAAGGGCCAAGGAAATACAAATTCTCACCTATGCCTGCCTGTTGGCCCAACTAGCGGCCCTGGCGGTAATACACTATATCCCCCGGCTCTTCTTTATTTTTCTTCCCTTTAACATTATCTTTGGGGTTAGGGCTGCACACTGGATCTTGGCTAGGCTCTGCCGGGGGCGGCGGCACCTGGCATCTGGGCTCCTTCTCATGGCAACGGTCTTCTTCATCCTTGCCAATCCGCCCCGGTGGGATGAGGCCAATGTCTATATCCGCCTGGCCGACCAGTTTGCCCAGCCCTTGGCGGATCTGACTAGCCTGGTGGCTGAGGATGAAGTGGTGGTTTCCAACGATGGCCACCTGGTGGCCTGGTATTCCGACCGGGCGGCGGTAAAAATCCCCCTCCACCCCGACATGCTTTTGGATCTGGAGGAACTTGCCCCCCTGCGGGCCATTTTTATCTCTCACCGTATAACCTGGAACACACCGGAGATGGATGTGGCCTGGTGGGAGATCTTCAAGGATCCCCCGGCCCAGATCCACGATTTTTACCTTTATAAGGTGTATGAAAATGGCACCTTGGTGTATCTGAAATAAGCCACCCCCTGGATAAAAGTGGCAAAAAAAGGCGCTGTTGACAGGGCCGGAAATTTCGTGGTATACTAAAGTGCAAGTCCCGTGGGGAAGGGTGTCCGAGGGGTTGAAGGAGGCGGTCTTGAAAACCGTTGGGCCTTTGCGGGTCCCGTGGGTTCGAATCCCACCCCTTCCGCCAATTGACCCCTGAAAACATTTTGTGGAGAGGTGGCCGAGTCGGCTGAAGGCGGTCGCCTGCTAAGCGATTGTGCGGCTAATACCGTACCGCGGGTTCGAAT
>JAAYSG010000064.1 GCA_012518435.1 Bacillota bacterium | reverse complement strand
CCGCCACATGTTTCACTCCTGTCTATGGTTGCAACGGGGCGGCACAGGGGCCGCCCCCTACGGTATATACGCATGGTATTTGTATGGCATAGGGCCGCTCCCTTTGCCCTTGTTTTAGCCTTGGGAATTGAGTCGTACGCGGGGCGGCACGGGGGCCGCCCCCTACGGCGTATGGTATTTAGGCCCAGGGCCGCTCCCTACGGGTTTTAGCGATGGTCACCGCGCCGCCGGTTTTTGCAATACCGGCGGGAAGAACGTAGGGGACGACCCCCGTGTCGTCCCGTGCCCCCAACCTTATCCCACACTCCCATGATGAACCGGATCGGCCAGCTTGAGGATGCGGGCATGGCCCCGATCCACCACATAAAGGTTTCCTTCTCCGTCCAGGGTTAAGGAACCGGGTTCGGCCAATTCCCCCTCCTCTGTACCCTTGAGGTTAAACATGAGGAGCCACCTGCCGTCGGGGGCAAAAACCTGGATGCGGTCGTTGTGGGTGTCGGCGACATAAATATCCCCCTGGGCATCGACACAAATACCGGCGGGGGTGTGCATAAATTCGCCCTTACCCTTGCCCAAATTACCAAACTGAAGGATTTCCTCCGCCACGGGCTCCCGGCCCTTCATGGGAAGGACGATGATCTTGCCCACCCCATTGGCACCGTGGGCCATGTAGATGGTTCCCTCCCCATCCAGGGCCAGGGCCTCGGGCCAGGTAAAGGGAATTAGGTCAATGTTACCCTCCAGCACACTCCCTAATTTTAAATCTAAGCCCCCTTGGGGGTTGTACATGCGCAGTTCGTTTTCGGAAATATCGTAGTAGGCCCCCTTTAGGGTCAGATATATTTCTCCGGCTGGGCCGGCGGCCAGGCCGCTGAGGGGGGTGTCGTAGGCATCCTGGGGGCTAAAGAAGGGGGAGAATTCTTCCCGGCTCCCCACCTGCCGCAGGAAGTTTCCCTGGGCATTTAGGACCTGGACCCGGTTGTTGCCGACATCGGCCACATATAGGTTGCCGGCGGCATCCAGGGCCAGGGCTCCGGGCTGGCTAAATTCCCCGGGCCCCTCCCCCCGGCCGCCCAGCTCCGCCACCAGTTCCCCGGCGGAGTTAAAGCGGTAAATCCGGTGGGCGGCGGCATCGGAAACATAGATATGGCCGGCGGCATTGACGGCTATGCCCACGGGATCTTCTAGGGTTCCCTCCCCCAGCTGGGCCAGGACCTTGACCCGGGTGTAGCCCTCCTCGTCCACCAGGGCAGCATTGTTAGGGGGGGGATTTTCCCCGGCATTTTCCCCGGCATTTACTTCCCTGCCCCCGCCGCCCAGAAAATTACAGCCGGCGGTAAGGGCCGTAACCAATAGGAGCAAAAATATTATGGCTTTAGTCTTCTTCCTCATCCCCACATCCTCCTTTAGGTAACTAATTCCGGCTGCCGCCAGCGGCCCACATAGATGCGGTGGCGGGGGCCCTGGGCCGACTGCCGGCGGCTGTAAAGAAGGCGGCCGCCGGGGCCCGGCAGGATTGCACCTATCCCCGCTGTGTCCCGGGCGGGGATGCTGGAAAGGAGGGGCGCCTCCTGCCCAAAGGTGAGAAAGTGCCACACCCCTTCGCCACTGCCCGGCAGCAGGAGTGCCTGGCGGTTAGGACCTTGGGGATCTCCGCCGGGGAGGGGCTGGCAGCTGACGGGGGAGGCCAGCTGGCCCTGCCATCTTTTCCGCAGGTGTCCCCCTTCATAGGTGTAGAGGTAAAGATCCTGCCTTCTGGTATCCCATAAGATAAGTTCCCGCCGCCCTTGGCCGGTGAAGTTGCCACTGACCAGGGTGGTGTCTTTGGCGACGATGCCGGGGTTTTTGTGGATTTCGGCAAAGGTCTTGCCATTCCAGGCATAGAGGGTTAATCCCTGCGGCCCAAAGGCGACAATCTCCCGTCGGGCCCCACCACTGATGGGGGCCACCTCCATCCGTGTATAGGGCAGGTTTTCCACCCGGAAGGTTTTTTCGTAATTCCCCTGGGAATACTGATAAATTTCCGCCACTGCTGTGTAATCGGCCCGGCCGGTATCTCCATCTCCATAGAGGAGGACAATTTCATCCTGGCCATCTCCGGTGGTATCGCCCACGCTAATGCTGGCCAGGGGGGCCGGAAGCTCTATACTGGCCAGGCGGCGGTAACCTTCTCCCTCTTGGGCAAAAATGTAAATATTGCCGGCGGTACAGGCAATGATTTCTGCCTGCTCTCCCCCGCTGGTCCTTCCCAGGAGAAGCTTTTCCACGGCCTGGAGGGGGGTTTCCCAGATCTGGCGGTAGCCCCCTTCTGTGGGGGCCCAGACCATAATCTTCTCCCCGTTGGCAACCAGCACTTGGGCCCGGCCGTCGGGGCCGGTATCCCCCCAGGCCAAGGCGGTATAATCCCCCGGGGGCAGGACAAAGCTCCCCTCCCACTGCACCACTTGCTCCCAAGGGAAGCCGCCGGTGGGGGTTAGCTTTACCTTTTCTTTGTATTTTTCGTACAGGGCGGGGTTAATTTGCTGGGCCGTTAAGGGCCGCACCGGTTCCGTCAGATCCACGGCTCCGGTGGCGATGGTTTGAACCTGCTGTCCCTCCAGTAAAAATTGGACCGCCTTGACTTGGGGAAACTGGGTCAAGGTCTGAACCAGGGAGTAGATGGTGTTTACTTCGGCCTCCAGGCCGCCAAAGTGATTATCCCTCATCTCCCGGGAAAAGTCCAGGTAGGCGATGCCGTCGATGATCTTCAGATCCAGGAGCCTGGTGCCGGGAGGGATGATGGGATGGTTCTGGGCCAGTTGGGAGGGGTTGTGCAGGTCCTCCACCAGGGCCCGGGCCGTTGCGGGAATTTCGGCCACTGCTGGGATGGGAATTTCCCTTTCCACGGGGTTATCCCGCCCCCCGCTGATATAGTGGAGGGTAATGGTCATGTTTTTACCATCCAGCAGTTCTTGTCCATCACAGGCGCTGAGGAGGAAAAGAAGGAGGAGGGCCATGATAAAAAAGGTGTATTTTTGCCGGGTTGCGGGTTTTATCTGCATATAGTGGCTTCCTTTCCGCTGACTAGTCCCCCGGGCTTTTTTGCCGCCAAAGCCCACAGGGGGGCAGTTCTAATTATATAAATTCCACATTACAAGAGGGTTAGGAACAAGTAACAAATCTGTAAAGTAAAGGGCCCGGCTAGGTGGGGGGGCAAAGGGGAAGGCAAAGGAGAAATTCTGTCCCCTCCCCCGGGCGGCTCTGGACCCTAATGGTACCCCCATGGCGTTCCACCAGCATTTTGACAATGGAAAGACCCAGGCCGGTTCCCCCCAGGGCCCGGGAGTGGGCCACATCCACCCGGTAAAACCTTTGGAATATTTTGGGGATATGGGCGGCGGGGATGCCAAGACCCGTATCGGCAACGGATATATGCAGGTCTTGGGCCTGGGCCCAGGCGGCCACCGTGACCCTGCCCCCCGCCGGGGTGAATTTGAGGGCATTGTCCAAAAGGTTAATGATAACCTGTTTCATCCGATCGGGATCCCAGTGAACGCGGGGTAGCTGGGGGGCCACCTTGTCCCGGAGGGTAATTCCGGCCCGCTGGGCCCGGGGGGTGAGCTGTTTTAGGCAGCCCTTGATAAGCTGGCCGGGATCGGTGGATACCATTTCCATGGTCAGCTGAAGGGCATCCATGCGGGAGAGGTTAAGAAGGTCGTCCACCAGGCGGGATAGGCGGTCGGTCTCCTGCTCGATGACTTTGGCATAGTGGTGGGTGGGGCCCTCTACCGGTAGGGCATCGGTTAGGGTGACGGCAAAGCCCTTGATGGAGGTGAGGGGGGTGCGAAGTTCGTGGGATACATTGCTCAAAAACTGGAGGCGCATCTGTTCCAGCTGGCGGAGATCGGAAATATCCCGCAGGACGGCCACGGCCCCGGCCAGGCCCCCCTGATCCCGGATGGGCGAGGCCTGAACCCTGTAGACACCGGTGGGGGAGGTGGAAAACTGCATTTCATCCGTTAGGGGATTTCCCTCCCGAAGGACTTCCTGGAGGATATCCCCCAGCCGGTGCTGGCTGATGGCCGGGGGCAGGGGGATACCCATGATCTCCTCTTCCTTTACCCCAAAGATTTTTTCGGCGGCGGGGTTGAGGAGGAGGCCCCGACCCTCCTTATCTACAGCCACCAGGCCATCCCCCATGCTGGCCATGACGGTGGCCAGCTTTTTCCTCTCACCGGAAATTTCGGCAATGGTGGCCTCCAGCTGGCCGGTAAGGTAGTTGAAGGTGGCGGCCAGCTGGCCCAGTTCATCTTGACCCCGGGGAGTAAGGCGCTTCTTGTACTGGCCCCGGGCCACCTGGGTGGCGGCCAGGGCAATTTCCCGAATGGGCTCGGTGACGGTGCGGGCCAGGTAAAAACCCAATAAAAGGGAGATGAGCAGGGCCAGGCCGGTGCCCAAAAGGAGAAGGTTGCGGGCCACGGTTAGGGTCTGGTCCACCCGGGCCAGGCTGGTGGAAAGGTAGACGGCCCCGATGATTTCTTGGCCCGAACGAAGGGGGGCTGCCACGTGCAGCAGCCGCTCCCGGCCGGGGCTGGCCTCCCTGATGCCGCTCAGTACTTCCCCCGTCAGGGCCTCTTCCAGGCCGGGGTGCTCCAGCTCCTCGCCCGGGGGGGCCTCGGGCCAGAGGGAGTCTCCCACCACCTGGCCCCCGTCGTCGAAGATCTGGACCCGGGCCTCCACATCCTTGCCAAACTGCCGGGCCAAGTCATTGCCCAAAAAGGTGAGTTCTGCATAGTGGGAGAGGACCCGGGCGTGGGCCATGAGGTTTTCCTCAATTTCCCGCACATAGTAATGATCCATGGCCTTGAGGAGAAAGGTGCCCATGGCGGTGAGGGAGAGGAAGATGAGGATGAGATAGGTGAGGGTCAGGCGCCACTTGATACTCTTAAACATCATTCTCTTCCCTAAATTTGTAGCCCACTCCCCAGACGGTGATGATGTTGCGGGGGGAGCTGGGGTCAAGTTCTATTTTTTCTCGCAGGCGGCGGACGTGGACATCGACGGTTTTGGAATCGCCGAAGTAGTCGTAGCCCCAAACCTGGCTGAGGAGGAGGTCCCGGGATAGGACCTTGCCGGGGTTGGCCATGAGGTACATGAGGAGCTCAAATTCCTTGGGGGTCAGCTCCACTGCCTTCCCTTGGAATTGGGCCTGGTGGCGTTTTAAATCCAGGCTTACTTCGCCGACGGTGAGGAGATCTTCGTCTATGTTGGTGTTGGCCACCGTTTTATCCACCCGCCGGAGGATGGCCTTGATGCGGGCCACCAATTCCCGGGGGTTAAAGGGTTTGGTTACATAATCATCGGCCCCCAGTTCCAGGCCCAAAATCTTGTCTATGTCGTCGTCCTTGGCGGTGAGCATGATGATGGGCATATAGAGGGTCTTGCGCATCTCCCGCAAGACTTCAAAACCATCCAGGTCGGGGAGCATAACATCCAAGAGAACGCAACTGGGGCGCTCTTCCTTGGCCAGGCGCAGGGCTGTGGTGCCATCGGCGGCGGTTATTACCTGGTAGCCGTTTTTTTCCAAGTTAATGCTGACAAATTCCAAAATTGTTGGCTCATCGTCCACCACTAAAATCTTTTCCGTCATGGGTCTCCCCTCCTCCTTCCCAAGGCATTCGGTGGCGGGGGCTTTCCCCCACCCCGCCTTTTACCTTGGCCAGCATTTTCCCACAAAGGGTTGCCCGGCCGGGGCCAATGCCCTCCCTGGGCTTGTCCTTTACCTTAAGTATAAGGTTTCTTGTCCCGGGAGACAAGGGTAATTGCTGCCTGGGGCGGGCCTGTATGTGCCAAAAAAAAAGAATACGCGGCAGATGCCACGCATTCAAGAGGGGGTTCAAAGGTTTTGTCCTTTGTGCTTTAAATTATAGGGGGTCTATATTACAGGCATATTACATTCAAGTTACCTTTGTATTACCCTTTTCCCGGGGTCGGCGGGGGTAGCTCCGGCAGGGCCGAATTTTGCCCGGCCAGTTATAATAATCCCCCTGGAGGAATAGTTTTTAGAAGGGTATCTCGGCCGGAAGGGGGTGAATGCCAATGCGTCTACTTTTTTTTCTTTCACCGGCCCGGCCCTTTGGGACAAAGGTGATTATCCTCCTCCTAATAATTGTGCTGGCGGGCCTGGGAATTGCCTCCACCTTGGGGGTGAGGAAGATGGTGCATGTCTTTGCCGGGGCCAGTGAGCCAATTTTTAGCGGTGGCCCGGGTAAGCCCCAGGTAAGTATTAGCTGCAATGTGGCCTGGGGGGCAGAGTTTTTGCCCGCCATGTTGACCACCTTGGGGGAATATGATGTGCGGGCCACCTTCTTCCTGGAGGGGCGCTGGGTGGAGCAGTTCCCAGAACTGACCCGCCACATCCACGCCCAGGGCCATGAGCTGGGAAACTACAGCTATTCCCATCCCTACCCCACCCAGATGAGCCGGGAGGAGCTGCGGTCGGAGATTTTGGAGACGGAGGCCCTCTTGGAAAACCTGACGGGGAGTAAGCCAACCCTCTTTGCCCCACCCTATGGGGATTGGGATCGGCGGGTGGTGGAAACCGCGGCGGAGCTGGACTACAAGACCATTATGTGGAGTGTTGACAGCCTTGATGGGGAGCAGCCGGGGGTGGAGGCCATTGTGAACGAGGTGTTGAAGGACCTTCACAATGGGGCCATTATCCGCTTGCACCCCACGGAGCAGACGGCGCAGGCCCTGCCCCAAATACTGGCTGGCCTAAAGGAAGAGGGCTATGAGCCCGTTACGGTGTCGGAGCTCTTATTGGATTGAGGGCCAGGGGGGAAGCACCCCACCGGGGCTATTTCTTCTGATAAAAGAAGGGGGAGAGGTTGACCAGGTCCAGGTCGCGGCTGCCGAAGATTTGTTCCGTGGCCCCGGTAAAAATAATACCACCGGGGTTTAGGGCCTGGGCAAGGCCCCGGTAGATTTTTTCCTTGGCCTCCTGGGTAAAATAAATAACCACATTGCGGCAGAGGATGAGATCAAAGCCGCTGGGGAAGGGGTCTCGTAGGAGATCGTGCCTTTTAAAGCTGACCAGGGACTTGACCTGGTCTATGACCTGATGGTTTTCCCCCACCGCCCGGAAATACTTCGGCAGGTATCCCGGGGGGAGGTGGCGGAGGCGCCCCGGGGGATATATACCCTGCCGGGCAAATTGCAGGGCCTCTTCGTCCACGTCGGTGGCCAGGATGCCCCGGGCACAGCGGAGCCCAAGTTCGGAGAAAATGATGGCCAGGGTATAGGCTTCTTCCCCGGTGGAGGCCCCCGCACTCCAGACCCGGGGGCAGCCCTGGCGGGCCAGTAGCTGCGGCAGGTGGACCTCCTGCAGTTCTTGGAAGCGCTGGGGGTTGCGGAAAAATTCTGAGACGTTGATGGTGGCCCTTTGAAAAAATCGCTTCAGGTGCTGGGGTTCCCTTTTTAGAATCTGGTAATAGGCCCGAAAATCCTCCGCCCCCAGGGACTTCATCAGGGTGCCCAGGCGGCGCCGGATCTGCTTTTCCTTGTAACCGTGCAGATCAAAACCCGTTAGTTCCAGCATTTTTTCCTTAAAGTATTCGTAATCCAAGGACAATTTTTCCCTCCTTTCCCTGGGACCCCACCTTTACCGCCCGGGCGGGGCTGGAGCTCCGGCACAAAAAAGGTTAGTAAAAAAGAGGGCCATCCCCGGAAATTACCAGGGGAAAGCCCTCGTCCTTTGGCGTAGGGGCTAATTATTTAAAATATCCCATGGGATCCCGGGTCCGGCCATTTTCCCGCACTTCAAAGTGAAGGTGGGGGCCGGTACTGCGGCCGGTACTTCCCACCCGGGCGATGAGCTGCCCCTTGGAAACCTTGTTGCCGACCCGGACCAGGATTTCGGAACAATGCCCATAGAGGGTGGATACACCATTACCATGGTCGATAATGACAGTCCTCCCATAACTTCCATACCACTGGGCCAGAGTTACCACTCCGCTGTCGGCGGCGGTAATGGGAGAGCCGGTGGGGGCGGCGATATCCACACCACTGTGCATACGCCCTCGGCGCATGCCGTAGCGGGAACTGATGCTTCCCCGGCTCAGGGGCCAGCTTAAGGAACCTGTTCCCCGGGCCTCGGGCATCTTGGTCCCCATGGCCACCACCTGGGTGACGGGGGGCTCAATTATCTCCTCGGCCACCAGTTCCCTTTCCACCTCTTGGCCGTTTTCCCGCACTATTTCATAGGTTACTTCCTTGCTCCCCGCCACCCCGGGCTCCTGCACCTTCCGCTCATAGATATAAAGGTTGGCATCCTGCAGGGTGCGGGTTGGGTAGGGTATTGCTTGGGTATATGTAGTCTTTTCCCGGGTGCGTATTGTTAGGTAGGGCTTGGGTACCACCAGATCCAATTCTTGGCCGATCTGGAGGACTTCTGTCTTTAAATCCGGGTTGGCCGCCTTTAAATCGGCGACGGTCAAGTCATATTCCCTGGCTATGCTCCAGAGGGATTCCCCCTTGGTAACCAGATGGGTGATGACTTCATCTGTGCCCCGCTGGAGAATACGCAGGGCTTCTTGGCCATTGCACAGCTCCCCCGTGGGCACCCGGCCCGGTACTATTTCCACCGTCTCACACATTGTCATTTCTTCCAAAACTGTATCTTCTTCTTGGGGCAAATACTGTTCCCGGACTGCCTTTAGCACTTGCTGGGCCTCTCCTTCTTCCTTCAGGGCCGCCACGGGAGTGCCATCCACCATGATGAGAGCCGCCGGTACGGTGTAGGCTAGCCGGCTGCTGAGGCGCTGGGCCAGCTGACAGGGCTCCTCACAGTTGACATCCCGGCCGCTAACCTGTTGAAAATCAAGGGTTGCGGCCAGCTCCACTTGGGAGCCAAAGGTGTTTTCCTTTTCCTCTTGGATCTGTTTTAAGGCGGCTTCCAACTCCTGCCGATCCTCCACCCAGCCCATGACCTCACCATCCAAAAGGACGGCCCAATGGCTGGGGGAGGGCCGGAGGGCGAAAAATAGGCTCCCCACCAAAAGCAGGCAGAGCAGGCCCACGGCGGGCTTGAGGAAGGGCCTGTAGGGGGGCGGAATCTTCTCCTCTATGTTTTTCCACTGTTTCTCCATTTTATGTAGCAGGGAGGGTACCATGGGATACCTCCTTTACACGCCCTATCATATACCCTAATACTACTTATTATACTACCCTTGTCAATGTA
The DNA here is from genome assembly GCA_012518435.1 of Bacillota bacterium. Taxonomy (GTDB): domain Bacteria; phylum Bacillota; class DTU030; order DTU030; family DTU030; genus JAAYTH01. Next base: position 16,861 of record JAAYSG010000064.1, on the reverse strand, counting down.
TTCCTGCCCAGGGGATAAATTCCCGGCAACTTTTTTCCTCCCCATGGGTGCGGGGGGCTATTTTGCTAGCACCGGCCACTGGCGGGGGGCCATCTCCAGGGGTAATTAAGATTTGCCAGTTGGCCCTTCCTGGTCCAGCATTTCTTCCAAAAAGCGGGGCAGGACAAAGGCCGAGCGGTGCAGGCGGCAGGTATAATAGCGGGTGGGGATGGGGGTTTTTTGGGCCAGGGTGCTCAAGGGATCGTAGTCTTTGGAACCCAGGGTGAAGCTCCAGATGCCGCCGGGCTGGGTGGGGATAAAGGCCAAATACATGCGGGTAATGGGGAAGATGGCCTGGATATTCCGGTGGATCTTCAGCATGACATCCTCCTGGAAAAAGGGGGAAGCCGACTGGATGGCAAAGATGCCATCTTCCCGCAGGGCGGTGTAAATATCCTGGTAAAATTCCTTGGTCAAGTGTTCCGCCACCCTGCCCACGGGAACCGGGGTGTCCACAAGTATGACATCGTACCTGTCCTTTGTTTCCCGAAGGTATTGGCAGCCATGGGCATAGAGGATCTCCACCCGGGGATCCTCCAGACAGGCACTGAGCTGGGGCAGGTGCTTTTTGCTCAGCTCCACCACCCGCCGATCCGCCTCCACCAGCCGGATGGACTTGACCTGGGGATGTTTTAGTATCTCCCGGAGACTGCCCCCATCGCCGCCACCGATGAGCAAAATATCCTCTGGATGGGAATGGGTATAGAGGGGCACATGGGTTAGCATTTCATGGTAAATAAATTCATCCCTACTGGTGGTTTGCATGGCCCCATCCACTATTAGGGCCGGCCCAAATTGGTAGGTAGACAAAACAGCCAATTCCTGTGGGCCGGTTTTATCACTGTGGAGGGTCTCTTTAACCCGGGTACATAGCCTCACAGCGGGGGTTTGGGATTCACAAAACCATAGGCTCACCGCGACAACCTCCTTTGCTGTATTAATCAGTTCTATTATACAGCAAGTGGGGAAGGAAAATAAAGGACAAAGGGAAGGACGGTTCTAGGTTTGACGGGTGGGGGCCCGGTGGCCATCCCAGCGGGTGTCAAAGGAAGAACCGTCCCGGTGTTGGGAGCCGTTTTGGAGTTATTTGATGATTGCTTTTTCCGATTTGGCCATTATTTCCGGTTTTAATTCCTGTCCTATGCCGGGTCTGTCGGGAACCTGGTAATAACCTTCTACGGGTTGATAGTCGTGGATACAGGTGTCGGTATTGGGTTTTAGCTGGGCGTATCTGTGGTGCTCGTGGATGAGGAAGTTGGGCAAAACTGCCTCTACCTGCAGTGCGGCGGCGGTGGCTATGGGGCCGCCACAAACGTGCCCCTGGACCATTATGTCATAGGCATGGGCCATGTCGCATATTTTTTTGCCCTCGGAGATGCCGCCACAGGTGCCAAAGTCGGGCTGGATAATATCCAGGGAGCGGGCTTGGAAAAAGGGTATATAGCCCCAGCGGGAGTATATCCTTTCTCCAGAGGCCAGGGGAATATTTACATTTTCCTTGACAACCTTCATCATTTTGGGGTTGAGGGGCATGACGGGTTCTTCGTAATAAAATATATTCAAATCCTCAATGGCCCGGCCAAATTGTATGCTGGTTACAGTGTCTGTGAAGGCATGTAATTCAACTATAAGGTCAACTTTGTCACCCACCGCCTCCCGGATGGCCTTGAGCCTTTCATAGCCGGTGCGGATCTGTTCCTGGCTGAGGTGTTTAGTGAGGTTCCAGCCCAGCCAGTTTCCCTCTAAATCAAAGCCCAGGGGATCAACCTTTACGGCGGTAAAGCCTTCGTTGACTGCCAGTTCCGCCGCCCGGGCATATTCCTCCGGCTGGGTGAGGGCGGATTTATCCTCCCCTTCCCCCCAGCCAAACTGCAGTTGAGAGGCATATGCCCGCAGCTTTTCATTGGTTTTTCCCCCCAGGAGTTCATAGACCGGCACACCCAGGGCCTTTCCCTTGATATCCCAAAGGGCCCCATCGATACCGCTCATGGCGGCAAAAACGACTGTGCCTCCACCCTGGCCCCAGAAGGTCTGCTTCATCAACTTATCCCAAATTTTTTCGCTGGTTAGGGGGTTTTCCCCCAACACTAGGGGGGCCAGATCCTTTACCATGCCAAAGCCCGCCGAGGCCCCCTTCCCATAGGCCAGGGAGACCTCACCGAAGCCGCTTATCCCCTCATCTGTATTGATTTTGACCACGATGGGGCTCCACTTGCTGTTGGCACTTCTAAAGTTATTGTAGACGGAAATGACTTCGACACTGACAATTTTCATTTCTACCCACCCCTTGTAGTGATTTAGATGACCGGCAAGGCAGATGACAGCCCCATTGGAGCTAAAATTGCACTCCACGGGGCAAGGGCCATGCCTATTTCCCCCGCAGGACAATTAAGGCATCGCCAACTACTACGCCTTCCCCCTCCGGGAGGACAAAGAGGGGGTTGATGTCCAGTTCCAAAAGGTCTTGGCCCAGGGCGGCCCCCACATGGGAGATGGTGACAATGGTTTGGGCCAGGGCCTGTAAATCCCGGGGGGCTGAACCGCGAAAGCCGGTAAAGAGCTTGGCCGTGGTCAGTTCTTCCACCATGCCCAGGGCCTGGGCCTGGGTGACGGGGGCCAGGTGAAGGCTAAAATCCTTGAGGAGTTCCACAAAGATTCCCCCGGTGCCAAACATTATTAGGGACCCGAATTTTTCACTCCACTTGAGACCCACTATGGTCTGGAGGGGATCACCGGCTACCATTTCCTCCAGCAGGACGCCGTTGACTCGGGCGTCGGGAGCATAGCTGCGGGAATTGGCCATGATTTCGCCAAAGGCCCGCTCCACATCCGGGGCGCTCTGCAGGTTTAACCTTACAGCCCCGGCATCACTCTTGTGGAGAATATCGGGGGAATCCACCTTGGCCACAAGGGGGTAGCCGATTTTTGCTGCTATCTTGAGGGCCTCAGCGGCGGTCCGGGCCACCTGGCCCCGGGGAACGGGCAGGCCCAGGCGGGCAAAGAATTCCTTCCCCGCCGCTTCGGTAAGGGTTAGGCGCTCTTTTTCACCATCTGTGGCCCCGGAGAGCTTTAGCAAAAGGGAGCGTAGCTCCTTTTTGGCAAAGGGCCCTTTCCCGCCCCAGGGGTCGGTGGAGGGCCACCTTTCCGCCTCCTTTTCCGGTTTTACCAGTAGGTGGGATAGGGCGTTAATGGTCCGCACCACATCAAAAATGAGGGGGACCCGGGCTGCCCGCAGGACCTCCACCGCCCCCTGGGGGGGGGCCATCCAGGAGACCAGGATGGGCTTCCCGGCTGCCTTGGCCACTTTTGCCATGGCGGCTATATCCTCTGCCAGGCTGGTTCCAATGCGCTCCTGCATACCCAGGAAAATAATGATGGAATCCACGCTGGGTGAGGCAATGATAATCTTTAGGGTCTCCTTAAGGAGGCCCGGGGAGGCAATTAATTCCGCCGTGACATCCACGGGGTTGGCCACGGCCCCAAAGGGGGGGACAATTTTCTTCAGTTGGGCCTGTGTTTCCGCATCAAGAAGGGGTACCTCAAGGCCCACTTCTTCACAGCGGTCCGCGGCCAGGATTCCCCCCCCACCGGTGATGGTGACAATGGCCACCCTCTTGCCCCGGGGCTTAATGGCATCACTTAAGACCAGGCCCAGGTCAAACATCTCCTCGATATGGGCGGCCCTGACAATGCCGGCCTTTTTGAAGGCGGCGGTATATTCTTCATCACTACCGGCCAGAGAGCCGGTGTGGGACATGGCAGCCCGCTTCCCAGCCCCATAGCGGCCCACCTTGAGGCCGATGAGGGGTTTTCCCACCTCCCGGGCCAACTGGCCAGCCGCAGCAAGGCCCTGGGGATCCTTGGCTTCTTCCAGGTAGAGGAGCACACCGCTGACATCATCCTGCCGCAGCAGATATTGGGCCACGGTTTCGGCATTTAGGGATGCCTCATTTCCCGTTGTGGCCCAATAGGAAAAACCGATCCCGGCCTCATGGGCTGCCGCCAGGGTAAAGGAGCCCACGGCACCACTTTGGCTGACCAGGGCCAGGCCACCGGTCCGCAGGGATGGTGCATCCAGGGCGCTGGTAAAGGAGAGGGGTATGCCCTTTACCAGGTTTATCACCCCCTGGCAGTTGGGGCCCAAAACAGGCATGTTGGCCTCCAGGGCCAGCGCAGCAATCTGTTCTTGGGCCGCCCGCCCTTGGGGGCCAAGTTCGGCAAAGCCGGAACTGATGATTATTGCCGCCTTGGTACCGGCGGCGATGCATTCTGCCAAAACCCCGGCAATGGCCGCGGCGGGGATTAGCATTAGGGCAACATCCACGGGCTGGGGCACTGCTGATATGGAGGGGTAACACTTTAGGCCGGCTATTTCTTGGTATTTGGGGTTGACGGGGTAGATTTTCCCCCCGTACTTATGCCTTTGCATATAGTGGAGGGGGAGGCCACTCAAGCGTTTGGGATCTTGGGAGCAGCCGATTATGGCAATGGATTGGGGATTAAAGAGGGGTTCTAGATTTAAGGTTGCCTTCCCCTTATTTGCACAAGCCATGGACAAGTCCTCCTGTTTCCTTTATATTTTGGTCCTCAAGTTGCAAGGTAAACCCCTTGATGTAAATAGGGCCAAGGGGATTTAAGTACAAACCCATTAGCCCTATTGGGGGGGAAAATAGTTAGACACCCACCTTGTTTTCCGCCAAGGTAATGGCAAAGTCGGGGCAGCGGTAGTCGCAGAGCCCACAGGCAATACAAGCATCTGGCCGCGTCACCAGGGGCCTGCCGTCTGCCGCGGCGGTAAAGACATCTCTGGGGCAAAATGCTATACATAAACCACAGGCCTTACACCAGGCCAAATTAACCACGGGCTGCATTTTCTTTTTGGTCATTGCGGATCATCCCTCCCATAAGCCCATTTTAGCCTTCCCCACCTTTTTTCTTGTGGATTTAGGCATCTGTTTGCACAAGGTCCTTGCCGATTTCATAACCCGCCCACAGGGCCTTGATATTTAATTCCCTTACCCTTTGGGGAACGCGCTTGCGCACAACATCCTCCAGGGCATTGACGGACAGCTTGCCCGTCAGGCGGGCCAGGATACCCAGGGCCAAGACATTGGCCACCAGGGGATTACCCAGGGTGTCCCGGGCAAATTCGGTAACCGGGTATTGGTATGTTTTGGCCGCTGCCGTCGGCACTTCCTTGACGAAGGTGCTGTCCAAGAGGATTATCCCCTCCGGTTTTACCCCGCTGCAATACTTGTCCGCCGCCTCTTGGGTCATGGCCAGGAGGACATGGGGGGCGGTTATCTTGGGGTTAATGATTTCTCCGTCACTGATGATAACTTCGGAGCGGCTGGTGCCACCCCGGGCCTCAGGGCCGATGGATTGTAAGTGGGCGGCATTCTTGCCCTGTTTAATGGTGGCCTCAGACAACATGATTCCCGCCAGGACAAGCCCCTGTCCCCCAGAACCGGAGAGTCTTACTTCGGAGTAACCGGGGAATTTACCCATTTCCTCCGGCATCAATTCCAGGGAAGCCCCGGTGGACTTGGCCCTCTCCTGGGCCTTTTTGCTCATTTTTGCATATTCGGTAATGAATTCCGGCCGGGAGGATTGGTGAAGGACACCGGTTACTATTTTATTTTTCAGCTCCTGGGGAGATAAATCCCGGGCCTTGTCTACGGAAATGGCAGCATCCCGCAGCCACTCATACATGGCCACTGGGGTCTTAAACTCATTCTTGCGGCCAAAACCCGTGGGGCAAGGTTCCACTACTTCTATGACACTAAAGCCCTTGTTTCTTAAGCCCCCTTCTATTAGGGCCGCCATTTGATTGACATGGTAGGCGGTGGTCCGGGCCACATAGGTGGCACCGGCTGCTATGGCAATGTCGCACAAATTAATTTGCTCCTCAAAGTTGCCAAAGGGGGTAGTTGAGGAGTTGCACATATGGGGGGTGGTTGGGGAAATCTGTCCCCCGGTCATGCCGTAAATACTATTGTTCATCACGACAACGGTTAAGTCTATGTTGCGCTTGGCCCCGTGGATAAAGTGGTTTCCCCCAATGGCGATGCAATCTCCGTCACCCAAAAGGAGTACCGTGTGGAGATTGGGGCGGTGCATCTTCATCCCCGTGGCAAAGGCAATTGCCCTCCCGTGGGTAGTTTGAATACTGTTGAAATCGCAGTAGGCCGGGGCCCGGGCCGAACAACCAATACCGGCAACTGCCAAGACATCGTCCTTATCCCAACCCATTTTTGCAATGGCCCTGATGGTGCCCTTAACGGTTACCCCGTGGCCGCAACCCGCACACCACATGGTGGGAAATTCCCTTTCCCGTAGATATTCTTCTAAACGCAGATCATTTGCCATGCCGCGCAACCTCCCTAACCTTTGCTGTTATCTCATCGGAGTGAATTAGCCTGCTACCCATTTCCAAGAGCCTGACCACCCGGGCCTGTTTACCACCATCACAGACTGCCCTGGCCACCTCACCGGCATATTGGCCGCTGTTCATTTCGGGAACTATGACAGTGTGGGCCTGTCCCAGGGCCTGGACGAATTCTTCGTCGGGGAAGGGCCAGATGGTGATGGGGCGGAATAAACCCGCCTTAATCCCTTCTTGGCGGGCCTTGAGCACCGCCTCTTTGGCCGGCCGGGTTATGGAACCATAGGCAAAGACCAGTATCTCTGCATCATCCACATGGCTGGTGTCATATCTGATAATATCCTGACGATTACGCTTTATTTTATCCTCCAGCCTAGTTAGTAGTCGGCTGGCAACTTCGGGGTCCATGAGGACCGGTGAGCCCTTTTCATTGTGGACACAGCCTGTTACATAGTAGCGGTAACCCTCACTAAAACTGGCCATGGGGGGGACACCGTCTGCATCGGGGGCGTAGGGCTGGTATTCCTCTGGGCTTACCTGGGGTTTTTTCCGGTTGACAATTTGGATATCCTCCGGGGCCGGGAGGATTGTCTTTTCCCGCAGGTGGGCAATGGAGGCATCGGTTAAAAGGATAACGGGGACCCTGTATTTTTCTGCATAGTTGAAGGCTGCTATTGTTAAATCGAAGGTTTCCCGCACAGAGGCGGGGGAAAGGGCAATAACGGGATGGTCACCGTGGGTGCCCCAGCGGGCCTGCATTACATCGGCCTGGGCCGGTAGAGTTGCCAGCCCCGTGGAGGGCCCCCCCCTTTGCACCAGGACAATAACACAGGGGGCCTCCACCATGGCGGCAAAGCCCAAGTTTTCTTGCATGAGGCTGAATCCGGGGCCACTGGTGGCTGTCATGGCCTTGGCCCCCACCAGGGAGGCCCCGGTGATGGCGGCCATACAGGCCAATTCATCTTCCATCTGAACGAAGCTCCCACCCCTTTCCGGCAGGCGCTGGGATAACAATTCGGCAATTTCCGTGGCCGGTGTAATGGGATATCCGGCAAAGAGATCCACACCCGCTGCCAAGGCACCCTCGACACAGGCCTCGTTTCCTTGCAGCAAACATACCCTTTCTTTCTTCTCAGTCAAGTTCTTTCCACCCCTTAATCATTAGTTATTGGCGCTGGCACTTCCATCGGCTTTACTTTTCCTGGTCCAATCCCCTTCTAAATTGTTAGGCATACTGGCTGAGGCGCCAACAGGGGAAGAACAATAATTTCTCCCCGGAGCGGCTAAAACTGCATACAGGCATTTTTTAACCCATGGCAACTGGGGCTGGATAAATATACGGCCTGTGCCGTTAGTATAGGCGGAAGGTCAGTGAAAACCGCCTCCGGCCCCGGGTGAGCACAGGCCGTAAAACCCCATCTAGTGTTCGCTTTAGGCCGGTTGCTTCCGCCCCGGGCTCCTTACTGGGCAGCGGCAGCCAGCTTTTCTTCAAAGAGGTCCCGGGCCCGGGTGACATTGAAGAAGCCGCAGGGGCAGTGCTTGCCCAGGCTTAGGGCCGCATCCTCCGGGGTTATTTTTCTTGCCTTTACATCGGCCAACATCTTCTCCACCAGGCCAGCGGCAATTTGATGGTGGCCGCACATGGTTGTAAACTCCAGTATTTCCTTCCGCGGTAGTTTATCGGTTCTGCCGAATACACCCAGGGAGTGATTAAGGGTGTCGGGCTCCAGCCCAGCCCTTTTGCAAGCCTCCAGGGTTCTTTCATAAATGCCGCCACAGGTTACGGACAGGCCCAGATCCTCTTCCTTCAATTGCTTCAGCATGGCGGTAAAGTTGTCAATGTTATCAAAGACAACGGTAATGGCCCGGCCATCATTGACCTGCCGGATCATTTCTTCCGGTGGAACCTTGAGGACGTTGCCACAGGTAATGAGGCCAAAGTTACTGGGCTTGTGCTGGGCGGCCAACTCGATGAAGCGCCGCAGGGCCTTGACGGAACCGACATGGTTAATGCCCTTCGCCGGCATGGCAATTATGGTGTGATCGTTTTTTAGGTTTTCCAGTGTACCGACCCTATGCAGTGAATGTGTCATTTCAATTCCTCCTTATTAACCCTATTAACCGTTGAATTTGGGCCGACCCAGGCCTACGTTTACCTTGGGGTTGGGCATGGGCTCGTAGCCTAATTCCATGGCCTTTTCTATATTGGGCATACTGCCATCGGGCTCTACCTTGGTTATGATTTCAAGGCTAAAGACCGTATCTATTTCCTTGGCTACTTTGTCTAGGGCTTTTAGCAATTCCTCCAGTTTTTCCGATGGCATTATAAACTCTAAAATTGCCGAAAGTGCCTTTTCATTCAAGACATCATCTTGGAGTTTCCCGGTGGACTTGTCCACAATTAGGGGGGTTGTCGGGTTCTCTGGCTCCCACTGGAGGCCAAGGGGGGCAATGGCCATGGCTACCTTTTCCACATCGGTGAACCAGGTGCCCAGGCCGGGCCGGCCCAATTCAATTCCCACACCAACTTCACCGGACTTAAAGCGGCCTGTAACATCGTTGGTTTTCATTTCTGCGGTACCCCGGCCTGCTAAACCGGTGTCGGGGTGCTTTGCCGTTGGGTCACTAAAGAAGGAACGTAGGCTGCGGGGCCATTCCAAGGGCTGTTGCTCGATGGCATCCACCGGGCATACGTCGGCCCTGATACAAACACCACATTCCACACACTCATGGAGATCAATGGTGGCAAACTCACCACTTAGGGAAATGGCCCCCATGACACAATAGGGAACACAATCTCCACAACCGATACACTTTTCCTTGTTGATAATCAACTTTCTTCAACTCCTTCGGCATTGATTTGTTTTCTCAGGACTTTTTTAGTCCGAAAGAACGGTGAAACAAAAGAGAAGACGGTTAATAATAGTAAGACTGCTACAACGGGTCTTGTAAGGAAAGCAATGGCATTGCCCCCCACAACCAGCATCCCCCTCCGCAGAGAGGTTTCGGCCATGGTGCCCAGGACAACACCCAGGACCATGGGTGATGTGGGAATGCTGAGGGAATTCATTATGAATCCCAGGACACCGAAGATGAGCATTACCCAAACATCGAAGTAGCTATTGCGAATACTGTAGGAACCAACCACGGCAAAGATGGAGATGATGGGGCCCAAAATGTAATAGGGAACATCCATGACCTTGCTGAAGATCCTTGCTCCCAGTAAACCCACCGGCAACATGGCAATATTGGTTAAAACCAGGCCCCCGAAAATGGCATTGACAAAGTGCTGCTGCTGGGTGAAAAGCATGGGGCCAGGGTGTAGGCCATGGAGGATAAAGGCGCCCAGCATTATGGCCGTAACTGAACTGCCGGGAATCCCCAGGGATAGAAGGGGTACCATGGCTCCTCCACAGGCAGCATTATTGGCGGACTCAGGTGCCGCCACACCTTCAAGGCACCCTTGCCCAAATTTTTCCGGTTCCTTTGAATTGCGGAGGGCATCGCTGTAGGCTAAAAAGGAGGCAATGGTACCCCCGGCACCGGGCAAAATACCAATGCCGGTACCTATAAGGGCCGAACGCAGTATGGTGATACCACAGGCCTTAATATCCTCTAATTTGGGAATGAGGTTTGTAATTACCTCCGCCTGTTTATGTTCTGCCTGGTGGCCCTCGGCGGCACGGCTAATTACCTCGGCCATGGCAAAGAGGCCAATCATAAGGGGAACAAAGTGAATACCATCCATGAGGCCATAGATGCCAAATATATACCGGGGGACCCCACTGATGGGATCCAGGCCAACGGTGGCAAAAAAGAGGCCCAGGGCAACGGATATGATCCCCTTGACTACGGATTTTGCCGTCAGGGCCCCGACTATACTTAAGCCAAACATGGCCAGGGCGAAGTATTCCGGCGGGCCAAATCTTAGGGCCAGGCGGGCCAGTTGGGGGGCCAAAAAAATCATTACAATAACTCCGAATAGCCCGCCCAGGGAGGAACCCAGGGTGGCCATGCCTATGGCCTGGCCTGCCATTCCCTTTCGGGCAAGGGGATGCCCATCAAAGGTGGTCGCCGCCGCTGCAGCCGTACCGGGCATTTTCAGGAGGATGGCCGAGATGGAACCCCCGTATTGGGCCCCGGCATACATTCCCCCCATCATGATAAAGGCCGGTATGGGACCCAGGCTGTAGGTAAGGGGCAGGAGGAGGGTAATACCCAGGGCAGCACCAAGGCCGGGAATTGCCCCCAGGGTTATGCCCCCGATAAGCCCGATGAGCATTGCCAGGAAGTTAATTGGATAGAATGCAGCCCCTAACCCTGTTAATATCGCAGATAGTTGCATTTTCAACCCCACTTTCCTAATAGAAGATTCTGCTCAGGTTCCGCAAGATTTCAATGCTGCCCCTGGGCAAGGGCGTGTACATTAGCCTGCCAAAGACATAGACAAAGAAAAAGGTTGTTAGAAGGCTCACGGCACCCATTTTCAGCCATACCTTTTCCGGAGCCAGCATCCCCATAAAGATAAGTAAAAAAATAGGTGTGGCGATGAGAAAGCCAATTACATCGATAAGAAATACATAGGCAAAGAAGAGGAGCATGGTTTTTAGAACCTTGGGAGCGAACTTGACATTGGCAAGGGAAAAAAGTTGGGGGTTTTTCTTAAGGGCAGAACGCAGGAGCATTATTGAGGCGGCCATTGTTATTAGCAAAAGGCAGAGCGGCCACCAGCCGGGGCCTATGCCCCCCAGGTCTGTACCATGGCCCCAAAAACCAAATGTCTGGTACAAAAGAAATGCACTTACCAAGAGCAAAATAATGCTTGTCAGAGCCTCGCCCATGCTTTTTTACACCTCCTGTGCGAATTTGCCTCCCGGTAGTGGCTGGGCCCAAAATACCAATAACCAAAGGGCACTGCCGGGGCATAAAGCCTTTAATAGTGGGGGCCCCCCAATCGAAAGGAGGGGTTACAGGTAACCTTGACATCGATCGGGGGGGCTGAAGGGGAAATTACTCGTCCCTATTGAGGAATTCCTCATAGTAGCCGTGTAATTCCCAGAAGGTTTCGGCAAATTCTTCACCAATACGCACACCGTCGACTATGTCCAGGTTGGATTTTTCCACATACTCCTTGTATTCGGGCTCCGCCACGGCCTTGGCAAGGGCCTCCCGTAAAATTTCCACCCTTTCCGGCGGGGTACCCGCTTTGACACCAAAGCCGCGGTAAACGGCAGTACTGATATCTATGCCGGCTTCCTTTCCTGTGGGGACATCGGGGTATTTGTCTGTTCTTTCATCGTGGAATATGCATAAAAGTTTGACCTCGTCATTCTCCATAAGGGGTAGGAGGGGGCCTATGCTGGCTATCATGGCATCGATGTGGCCGCCCATCGCCGCTGCAAGAACTTCGGAGGTGGAATCGAAGGGAACATACTTGACATTGGGCCACTGCTGGCCCATTAACCAGATTGGCAGGTGGTCCTGGTTGTCCACCATGGAGCCACCGATGGTTACTTCGTTATCCTGGGCATACTCAATCAATTCTTCGATGGTATCAAATTTACCCCCAACCACCGTGGCTATCCAGCGGGGGTCTATCTCGGTCAAGCCGATTGCTTCGTAGTTTTCCAGTGTAATGGGGCTTGTCCCTTTTATTGTGTGGGATACAAGTGAATTGGCGGCATTAAAGACTATATAACCATCTGCCGGTTGCTTGTTGACATACTCCAAACAAACCGCCCCGGACCCACCGGGCATGTTTACCACGCGGACATCTACGCCCAGGTGCTTGGACATGAGCTGGGCCACCAGGCGGGCCGAAATATCCGATGCCCCCCCGGGGCTAACGGTAAGGGCAAATTCAATTGGCTTGTTGGGAAAATCGTCCGCCAGTTCGCCATCACCATCGTTGCCCGATGTACATCCGGCCAGGGCAATGACCATTAGGGTTAAACCCAGGAACAAAGCAACTAATCTTTTCTTCAATTACCTCTTCCCCCTTTACAAAATAAGTAGGAGCGGACCCCTGGACACAAAAAGAAGACACAAGCCTCTTCCCACCTTCCACCCCCTTTAGACAGAGATAGTTTACAACCAAAGTTTGCCTCCCAATTATATATTGCATACAGACATATATCAATACATATTATCAGTATATATTTTTATTGCCCGATCTGTAATTATTTAAAGGATGTATATTAGTATATTTAACCACATCGTATAATTATTGTGTAAATATGTAATAATTGATAGACAACCCATATTATGCCCCTTGGGAGCCCCGGGAGAAATAAATACAGGGAGTATTGTAGATGATCTAATAAAGGCATTATGGCACTATACTATTGCAGTTTATGTTCTATATATTATCTTTCATTAATTACATTGTACATTATAGAACAATATAGCTTTAATGTAAACCTTATAATTACACTATGTATCTATATTATATAACATTATCACCTATTCCTTTAATAATCCTATAAATAACATTGCTTCATGGCTTTAGTAATGATGGCAAAGAAAAAAAGCGGGCCGCGCCTTTTTAATAGAAGGCACGACCCGCATATATAGGTGTATCTTGTGTCCTTTTTTTGCCCCAAACCTGCTTTTTGGGGGGGAAATTCAGCGGCAATTTAATTAAGAGAAGGGATTATAGCCTAACTTCATTGAGATATCGGAACAGGTGCCCAGGAGATCCCCCAGGTATTGATCAAAATTCTCGTCCAAATCCGTCACCGGCATAGACATACTAATGGCGGCAACCACTTCCCCCGACATATCCCTGATGGGCCCGGCAATACAACCCTTTTGGTGGTTAGTTTCTTCCCGTTCCACGGAGTAGCCCTGCTTCCGAATTTCCTCTATATTCTGGAGCAATTTATCCTTGTCGGTGATGGTATTCCTGGCAAACTTCCGCAGTTCGGTTTTTTCTATGGCCTCCAGGAGTTCCTTTTCGGGTAGCTGGGACAAGAGCAGCTTGCCCCCAGCGGTTACATAGGCCGGAAGCACAACACGCGTAGCCCGGGGAACCTCCTCCGAGGCCTTGGTTAGCAATAGGAGGGCAATACATATGGGCTTGTATATTGTTAGGTTTATCTGGTGCTTCCACCTGCGGGATAAGGCATAGATGCCCCGTTCGGCAGCCAGGACAAAGGGATATTGATAGCGATAGAGGCTGCCCAGCTCTAAAAACCGAAAGCCGATGTAGTATTTGTTTGTGGAGGGATCCTTCTCCACAAAGTGCTGTGCCAGCAATGAATTGAGCAGTGTGTAGGCCCCGGTACGGGTGATGCCCAGGACCTTGCTAATGTCCATGACACTCATTTTCTCGCCATTACTGGCCATTATATTTAGTAGTTCCAGGGCCCGGTCGACAGTTTGTAATGTTGCCTTTTGCTTCGCTCCCACCTCTATCCCACCCAACACTTGTATTTGTCTTAAATTATATATCACCAAGAATCATATGTCAATATATTATTACAGATGGTATTGTTATTGCGCGGCTTTGTCAAGTTGTCACCGCCCCGCCCAAAGGTTAGAGGGGAATGCCCCTTTGGGGCCGCGATTTAGTGGTGCGGGATGCACGGGGCGGCACAGGGCTGGCCCCCGGGGTGTACAGTGGGGGCCAGGACCACCCCCTGGAGTTTTCGGGGGGTGGGGCAGGGGTGGGGTTTGGTACCCCTTGGCAGATGTTTGCAGGCAAAAGAAGGTAAGGGGAATATAATGTGGAATTAGAATGACGGAGTGGAAGGGATGAAAAAATCTTGCCATAAGATGCAACTTTTTCTTCCCGGCCGCGTCATATAGGGATGGAAGGAAAAGAAGGAAACTAGTGGGGAGGTCTTAATTTGTGACAGCCGTTATTAAAACCGTTGATCTGGTGAAAAGGTACCGGGTCGGTTCTGAGACCATCACTGCCTTGGATGGTGTTAACTTAACCGTTGAACGGGGAGAATTTTTGTGTATCTTGGGCACTTCTGGGAGCGGTAAAACCACCCTCCTCAATGTGGCCGGTGGTCTGGAACGGCCCACTGGGGGGGAAATTTTTTTGGGGGGGATGCCCCTTCACAAGGTGCCGGAAAAGGAAATGGCCACCATCCGGCGGCGCTACTTGGGCTATGTCTTCCAATCCTATAATTTAATCCCCTCCCTAACCAGTTTGGAAAATGTGGTCCTACCCTTAATCTTTGCCGGGGTACCCCAGGCGGAAAGGGAGAGGCGGGGAAAGGAGCTGCTGCGGGAGCTGGGGCTGGGGGATCGGATGCAAAACAAACCCACGGAAATGAGTGGGGGGCAGCAGCAGCGGGTGAGTATTGCCCGGGCCCTCATCAATAACCCCCGGGTTATCTTTGCCGATGAACCAACGGGAAACCTGGATACGAAAAATACCCATGCCATCATGGAGCTCTTTGTGAACACCATTTCTGCCAATGGCCAGACCCTGATAGTTGTCAGCCATGATGAGGAGGTTGCCGATTATGCCCATAGGGTGATACGAATGCGGGATGGAAGCATTATAAACGCCGATGAGGAGGAATAAGAAGATGAAAAGATACTTTGTCCTGAGCCTTATTTTTATTTTATGCCTGGGTCTTTGGCTACCGGCTGTCCAGGCCGAGGAAAATAAGGATACCAATGGTACGGAGGAAAAGGGGGATGTGGATGGGGGGGAGGATAAGGAGGATGAGGAATACCAAAGGGGTTTTCAGCCCTCCCTAGTCATTGAATCCATCCGGGCCGATGAGGCCGTTGCCGGGGGGGAGTTTTACCTGACTCTGACCATCCGGAATTGGAGCAAGCATTTGGCCTTAAATGTTACACCGGACCTGAAGGTTAGTAAGACCGATGGCCTGGCTCCCTTTGCCTTTAAGGGGGAGGCCCCCGTCCTCAATAAGATTGCCGGGGAAGGGGTTAGTACCATGACCATCGGCCTTGAGGTGGATGCCAATGCCGTGGCCCGGGACTATAAGCTGTCGGTGACCCTGCGGAGCGAAAATGCCTTTTTTCAGCCGGCGCCCACGGCCTCGGCCCTTATTACCGTACCGGTGGTCTATGACCGCACCAAGCCCCAGCTCTTGGTCTCGAGGGTGCAGCTCAAACCCCAGGAGCCTGCGGTGGGGGAACCCTTCACGGTGAATTTTTTCTTGGAAAACATGAGCCGGGTGGAAGCCCGCAATGTCATGGTTAGCCTGGATTGCCTGGATAATTTTACCCTCCACGATATTAGCAATAAGCGACCCTTGAAAAATCCCATCCCGGGGGGCAAGGTGAGCGGGGGCATTGGTTTTACCCTCTCGGCCAAGGAAAATAGGGAGGGAAACCAGGTCAAGCTCATCATATCCTACACTAATCAGGAGGAAAAACAGGAGGAGATGGTGACCCTGCCCCTGGACCCGGAAAAGGGCACCAGCCCCCGCCTGGAATTTTCCCATTTTAATATTAGCCAGGCAACGGCGGGGCGGGAGTTTTTGGTTTCTGTAAATCTGGCCAACAGGGGGCAGAAGGAGGCCCAAAATGTTGTTTTAACCTTGGATGGCGGCGGTAATATCCTGCCCCTCAATGCCCCATCGGTGCGCTATCTGGCCCCCCTGGGGGGAGGGGAAAGTAGAACCTTGGAGCTATCCCTGGCCTTAAATAGGGCTGAGGCAACCGTTTATCCCCTTATCTTAACCCTGGAATATAGTGATCGTTCGGGGCAAAAGTTTACTTCGGAGCAGACCTTTGGCCTGGCCAGTGCTGACATAGGGGCCACGGGCAGCACCCCCCGGGTTATCATTAGTAAGTATTCCCTTACTCCGGAGCAGGTCTTCGGCGGCAGTGTGGTATCTTTGGCCCTCAATATTGAAAATACCAACCAGAAACCGGTCCATAATGTGAAGATTTCCCTGGGTGTGGTGGAATTGGAGGGGGGACGGGGAGACACGGTCTTTTCCCCCATGGACAGCAGTAACAGCTTTTTCCTTGATTATATTCCGGGCAAAAATGTGGTGACCAAGGAAATTGACCTTTTTGTGGATCCCAATGCCACGGCCCGGACCTATATAGTCCCCGTTACCATTGAATATGAGGATGATAGTGGTAATCCCCTTGAGGCTGAGGAGCTGGTCACCATTCCGGTAACCCAGGAGGCCAAGATGGAGGTTGTTATGGTGGACATTCCGCCCCAGGCCTTTGTGGGGCAGCCGGTTCCCATCGGGGCCGAGTTTGTTAATGTGGGCAAGGTGGCCCTGGATAACTTTATGGTGGCCTTGGAGGGGGATTTTCCCATGGAAAATGCCAGCTATTATGTGGGCCGCTTAGAGCCGGGTATGGGCGATTACTTCCAGGGCATGGCCATCCCAGCTCAGGAGGGAATGCTGGAGGGGAAGATAGTCTTTACCTATATCGATGGCAACAATCAGGAGGTACGGCAGGAGGAGGCCTTCAGCCTCCCCT